>JAPPDN010000752.1 GCA_028824575.1 Candidatus Poribacteria bacterium
ACAACGCGATGGCGCGTCAACCACGTATCGTCAGCGGTATGTTCCGCGGCTGAAAGGATAAAATCCGGCGCGACCTTGAGATTCAGATGAGTGCCAGCCGAAAGGAGGTCGCACAGGAAGAGTCAATGCGGCTCGCTGCCGAAGTTCAACAGTCTCTTCTCCCAGATCAAGAAATCTCGCATCCTTACGTCTCTTCTGCAGGGTATTGCCGACCCGCGAACAGTGTGGGTGGCGATTATTATGACTATTTGTGTCTCTCCGAGAACAGCATCGCTATTTTCCTCGGCGATGTGATGGGGCACGGCTATCATTCAGCGATGGTAGCTGCAATGACCAAAAGTTGTTTGCAAACACAAATCCCCTTTGACGCTTCCGTGCCTGAAGTCATGAAAGCCATTACCCGAGTTATAGAAGATTCGCAAACCTTCATCTACATGACCTGCTGTTATCTTATTATTCATCCGGACAACCGGTTCGAGTTCGCCAACGCCGGTCACCCGCAGATGCTCCTCTATCGCGGAGACAATGGTGACCCACTTGAGTTAGAATCCTCGTTTATGCCGATCGGTTTCTCAAGATTCAGTGAAAGTGAATCAGAACAATATTACAGCACCGAAGTGGGGTGGCACTCTGGTGATCTGCTCGTCCTTTATTCAGATGGCATCACCGAGGCATTCAATCCGGATGCCGAAATGTATGGATTGGAGCGTCTCAAAGCACTCATCTCAGAAAAACGTCATCTGTCTCCGCTGGAGATTAAGGCAGAGATCCTGTCCGACCTCCAAGCATACCAACAGGACGAAAGTGTCAATGATGATATTACCTTAGTTGTGGCAAAGTTTCTTTAGGAGAAGTAACCAGTTACGAGTTACCAGTTACCAGAAAAGAGGGTATTTTTGCTTGGGGTGTTTTTGATAGGGTATTTCTGCGTATTGATAGGGTGCCTCTGCGGATTTCCGCATGATTGAATCCTATTCCTCTTTATCAGTATCCAGCAAGAGACTTTAGATTTATCCAACACCTCTTTTAACTGGCCACTGGTAACTTCAACACTGAGAACTGATAACTACTTCAGTTGATTGACAGCATAATACATGATATTTTCCATGAATGCTTTGTTCACTGAAGTCGTATATTGACCGTCGTTGCGAAGGCTCGTGATAATGTATAACCCCTTACCAGAGCGTCTTACGCCTATAACCAGTTCTTTGTTGTCCTTAGTGGTCGCAAAAACCTTATCTTGCCGACCCCAATTAACCCAAGCATCATCAACAAAGATTTTACCTGACATGATAGCGTTAGGGGTCGAGAAAAAGGAACTCCCTTTTTGGGTAACAACGAAATCTTGGGTCGGTGGACTTTCAACACCCTTCAACTTGCCACCTTGTAGCCACCCGATACCACACGGCTTTTCAGCACTACTGTCCTGCCCCGCAACGACAACGATACCGCCGTTCTTTACGAACGTTTTAATCTTTTCCTCGGCTTCAGTGGAAAGGAGGTAGCGTCCATAACTCGAAATTTCTTCATATCCGATCCACAAAATATCGGCTTTCTCTAATTGCGGTAGGGTCCGTTCTTTGGTGAGTTCATAACCGACAACACGTTTGCCACTCTCTTTAATCGACCGCAATGTCTGATATTCATACGTTGCAACGTTAGCACTCACAGGGGTTTGACTCCATGTCGGATATGTACTATTTCCTGTCAGGACTAAAACTTTTATGGCATCTTTCGGCGCAGCAGCCCACATTTTACCTGCTAACATGTCGCGAACAATTTTTTCAAATGCCTTCGTCTTGCCATCAAATGTCCGAGACATCATTGGGTCAATATGTGTGAATGACCACCATGAACCGCCACCATATCTGCCGCGATACGCACGCATCTGAAACCATGTGTCATCAACAAAGCACATGCTATCAATACCGTAATGATCACGATAAAAAACGATGATAGGCATTCCCGGTTTGAGCAATTTCACCAACTTTTGTGGCGAAGTGCCGCGTTTGTAATGCCCGGTGGCGAAATTCATTTTGATTTCTTTAAGATCACTTTTACCTTTGACATCTTCTTCGACAGTGACAACACCCCGCAACCGGTTCCGATCCACACTTTTTACTTCGCCGAAGACAACGTTCGTGCAAGCATTGAGGACTTCACGAATCGTATATTCTCGCTCAATAAATGCGGACGCGGGTGGCGTGAATAGTAAACCGATAAGACAAAACACTAAGAGTGAAGCGACGAGACTGTATGTAAAGCGCATGGTGAAATCCTTTTTATACATGACGGATTGTCTAAGTTAACAGATATTGTATAACATCCTCCTTATATTTTTCAAGCACTATTTATTTTTCACACTTATGTCAAAATTGAAACTTGCGTTCCCTTCACCCTTCACATCTGAAAAAGTCTTTGATATCACCATCTATATTGGATTCCTTATCTTTGTGCTTGCATTGCCTTTCGGCTATTCAACAGTGTTTCTCAACATCGGACTCTCACTCGTGCTAATCGGGTGGATCGGACGCATGGTTTCAGAACGGAAACTCGGCTGGCAACGCACACCGCTTGACATCCCCATCGCACTATTTTTAGGATTAGCTTTAATCGCCTGTCTCTTGGCACCACACCCCGCCACGAGTAGCCTCGGTTATTTCTGGAAACTGCTCCGTGCGATTCTGCTCTTTTACGCCGTCATTCATAGCCGCTTGGGTACCCGTTGGAGACATGTCGTCATTGCCTTTATCGCAGCAGCAGGTATATCTTCCGCACTCGGACTCTGGTATTACGCCAATGATACCCGTTTAGCAATTGACTTTATGGGACGGGTCGGGTTACAATTTAAGGAAGAACTCAATGGAGGGGACAATCCAGATTTACAAATATCGGAAGACTTTCGCGCCGAATTGCGAGCATGCAACGTACCGCTCTCTGAAAATGTCTCGATTTCATCTTCAAATCGGTTTCCCAATGAATGGCGGATTAACGATCCTGCGCGGCAGAGACGGTATGTGATTCGTCCAAACGAAACGCATCTGATGGTATACATGATCGAACAACGGCTCACCGGGACCTTTAAGATGCCAAACGACCTCGGAGCGTATCTCGCGCTCAGCCTCCCATTCGTGATGGGCTACTTTGTGGTAAGCTGGCGGAGAGACCCAAAACAGAAGTATCGGATATGGAGAATCTTGGGACTTGGTGCTGTTGTAATCGTGATGAGTGCTAACCTCGTGCTGACCCTTACACGTGCCGCTTGGGTAAGCACTCTCATTGCCACAGTCTTCCTCGGTGTCTACTTCATTGTGATAGCATTGCGGAAACTTGACGCTGGGTATGGATTATGGAAACGTATACTGTTGGGGTCCACTATAATCATCGCCCTCCTGAGTCTATCGTTATTTCTCGCGCCGCAACATATTAAGGCACGTTTCCAAACGATGATTGAACACCCTGTTGGATTCATGGGTGAACGTCCACAGTGGTGGCAAACCTCGCTGGAACTCATTCGGAAATATCCACTCACCGGCATCGGGTTAGGTAGATTTCGCTATGAATATCAAAATAGTGGACCGCCTGAACAGTATAACGTCCCCTATCACGCGCATAATATCTATCTGCACATCGCTGTTGAGCACGGCATTCCGTCGCTTTTGCTGTTTCTGTGGATAGTGGTGATTATCTATCAGCAGGTTTTCGCTGGTCGGCAGGCGAATGATTTCTGGGGCAGCGGCACTTTCATCGGGGCGAGTGGATTTATAGTCTCTGCACTTGTTTATGGACTCGCAGACAACATTCTACACCAACGCACAGTGTTGCTTTTCTATTTTATTATCGGCATAATATTTTACACAAACCTACTTAAGGACAAAAAACATGAAAAAAAAACCGAAACCGGTTGATATATCCTCTGTAACGACCTACCCGCTACAGGATCGTATCAATAAAGTCTCTGTTCACGATTTTGCAACACTACCAGAATCAAAGATAGACCTGTCTTCCTTTTTAGCAAGTCTACCGAAAATTCTCAAAGCATCAGACTTTCTATCACTCGTTGATGACATCGTTGCTGCATATCAAAACAAAAAACCGGTTATCGTGATGATGGGAGGACATGTCATCAAGTGCGGGTTAAGCCCTCTCTTAATTGAATTAGCAAAGCAAGGTGTGATTACTGGATTTGCTTTCAACGGTGCAAGTAGCATCCACGACTTCGAGATTGCACTTATCGGGGAGACTTCCGAGGATGTTTCTGCCTACCTCCAGACCGGCAAATTCGGGATGTGGGAAGAGACTGGACAATTGATGAATACCGCAATTCAGCGCGCCGCAGATACAGGCATCGGGATGGGTGAAGCATTGGGAAAGCAACTGATTGAAATGGACGCGCCCTACAACACATATAGTCTCCTTGCTGCAGGTGTTCAGTCCGATATTCCGATCACGGTGCATGTCGCCATCGGCACGGACATTATCCATCAGCATCCGAGCGCGAACGGTGCCGCTATCGGTGCGGCAAGCTTCACCGACTTTCAGTTGTTGACAACCTTAGTGACGGATTTGGAAGGTGGCGGCGTTGTGCTGAATTTGGGTTCGGCTGTGATTCTACCGGAGGTTTTTCTGAAGGCGTTGACCATCGCACGGAACTTGGGGCGGACAGTATCCCACTTCACCGCTGCCAATTTCGACATGAACCAGCAATACCGCCCCGTAGAAAACGTCGTCAAACGCCCGACGGAGATGGGGGGCAAAGGGTATACATTTACGGGACATCATGAACTGATGATCCCACTTCTGGTGCAGGCAGTCCTTTCCCATCTACAATTGACACCCTGATATATATTCACATAGGATTTACGCATTTCCTCTTAAAGTCCCCCTGATAAGGGGGATTTAGGGGGTTTCTTCTAACTAATAACCAAAAACGCTGACGCGCATGCAGGCAACGCGCATCCAACCTATTCTTCTTTCCTTTTTCGCAACAACAAAGGAGATGTGAGGTCCCATAGACGGACTGTGCTATCGTAACTCCCACTCGCGAGCGTTACGCCATCCGAACTGAACGCGACGCTCTTGACGGGTGCTGTGTGCCCCGTAAGAGTTGCGATGTGCGCACCAGTGGCGATATTCCAGAGTCGGATGGTCTTGTCCTGACTCCCACTTGCGAGTGTTAATCCATCCGGACTGAAGGCGACACTCCACACAGTAAGCGTATGTCCAGTAAGCACCTTCAATTGCTGCCCTGTGGTTGTATTCCAGAGTCGGATTGTGTGGTCCCAACTTCCGCTTGCGAGTATCTGTCCATCCGGACTGAAAGCAACGCTGAAGACCCAATTCGTATGCCCAACGAGTGTTTTCAATAGCGCACCGGTGGCAATATCCCACAAACGGATCGTGTTCCCCGCATCGCCACTCGCTAACGTCCTTCCGTCACTACTGAAGGCGACACTGAAAATATTCTCCGTATCCTCGGTAAGCGTTTTCAGCCTCCTACCCGTTGCTACCTCCCAGAAATAAAGATTGCCGTCCTCACTGCCACTTGCGAGTATCTTGCTATCGACACTGAATGCTACCGTATTGACCCAATGCAAAGCATTCGGCGCATTTTCCTTCATGAATCTGAGGTTCTCGCCGGTGGCAGCGTCCCAAAGGCAAATCACCTCACTTTCGTTGATCCCACCTGCGATCATCCGTCCATCTGGACTGAACGCGACGCTGTTGATATCCGCAGTGAAATTTCCCTGAAAAGCCACCCAAAAATTTTTCCCCATCTCTATTTCCTGTCCTGTGACAGCATCCGAGAGTCGGACGGTGTTGTTCTTATCACTTGCAACCGTTGTGCCATCTGGACTGAACGCTACACTGTGGACACCTCTCCTGGTGGCTAAATCAATCGTGATATGAGACAAATCTGGAGCAGAAGTTGGTTCCATAGTAGATTTCTCCTTTTGGGGCGCATCTTCAGATTTCACTGACCTCATCTCAGCACTGCCTAACATCAAAAATGCTACAGCCACTATAAAGACCATGATGGTTTCCCACGGCACTAATGGAAACCAGTTTCTGCTGGACGGCGCAATCGGTTTGATACGAGGTGCCTCACGCATGATATTCTCCTGAGATTTGACGTGAGCTGAAAATTGTTTAAAGCATAGGAAGGATTACAAAGATCATCAAGAGTTTTCGATAGCTATCTTTGCTGACTGCTGATGGCTGATAACCAATAAATCAAGGACACACGAATTTACCCAGAACTTTCCGGACGGATGCCCCCGTTGCGGAAGGCAAATTCCCGGCGTTTCCATGGAGTGTCTCATTCGCCAGAATCGCGAACGCAATCGCCTCCTTCGCATCCGCTGAGATACCAGAGTTATCTACAGATTCAACTATTGTATTCGGTAATTGTTCGCTGAGTCGTCGCATGATTGTCTGATTGTGGACACCACCACCGCTCACATACAGCCTATCTATCGGGTTCTGTCCTGTTATGAATCGTTCGATATAGCCGACAATCGTCTGGACCGTCAATTCAGTCAGCGTCGCGATGCAATCGTTGTCCGAAAGTGCGTGTTCACGGCAAGCCGCCAAACACTCCATTGCATAAGTGCGTCCAAACATCTCGCGTCCGGTGGTTTTTGGGGGAGACAGTTGGAAAAACGGGTGCTTTAACCATTCGTCAATAAGCAGTTGGTATGGCGTGCCTTGTGCGGCGCGTTTGCCGTCTTTATCGTAGTGTTCCACCCCTTCCGTAATTTCTGTTACGACAGCATCGATGCACATATTGCCGGGACCTGTATCCGCAGCACAGACGGAATCATACGTTCCATTTGCAGGCAGCACCGTGAGATTCGCAATTCCGCCAATGTTCAAGAGTCCGACTGTTTTAACGCTGTTATAGAACAGTAGATAGTCGATGTATGATACCAACGGCGCGCCTTGCCCGCCCGCTGCCATATCAGCGACCCGAAACTCCGCTATCGTTGGAATCCCAGTTTCGTGCGCGATGACCGCAGGTTCGCCGATCTGTAACGTTGAGGGATAACGAGAATCGTTGCAATCCGCGCTTGTGTCTTTTGGCAGATGATGAATTGTTTGTCCGTGTGAGCCGATGAGGGCGATGTCGTTGGCGCGCATTTCACTTTTTTTCAGGATGTGCTTCACCGCTTCTGCGAAGAGGTGTCCGACATAGAAATTCATTTCGCAGATGTCATCAACGCGACCGGTATCGGGTTGGCTGAGGGAAAGGATCCGTTGTGGCACGCCGGATGGAAAGGGAAAGGTCTCAAAAGCGATGAGGTCTACTTCAGTTCCCAAACCGTGTCCGGTAATTTCAACGATGGCAGCATCAATGCCATCAACAGAGGTGCCGGACATTAAACCGATAACAAGTTTTTTATCTTTTTTAAGAAGTTCAAAAAATTCTTTCATCTATGTTCCTAAGCGTAGGCGTGATACTCTTTTGCTTTGTCAATCCACGTCTGAAGTTCTCGCTCCCACCGCGCCCGAATCGTATCCACTGATTCTCCATTTGACAGACCATCTCGAAGCCAACTGTTTCCTGCTAACCTATCAAAATGGGCGGGTAAAAATTCAAAATGGTCTCTGTATCCGGTGGTTAGCATGGATAACATCTGGAGGGCGGTCTCTATTGGACGGAAACGTTCTCTGTCGGTAATGTGGATTGCCACGCCTCCGCAGGTCTGTTTTGCGTGTTTTGTGGTCTCAGCGACTGGCGCGGGTGTGAAAACAACGGGACGGAACCGAACGCCCGGTAGTTGGCAGTTATTCAGCAGTTCTGCCCATCTTTCGCCATTGCACCAAGGCGCACCTATGTATTCAAAAGGCTTTGTCGTGCCACGTCCCTCGCTCATGTTTGTGCCTTCAAAGAGACATAAACCGGGGTAAAGCACTGCGGTTGTAAGCGTCGGCATATTCGGCGATGGTGGCACCCATTGCAAACCGGTTTCATCGTACCATATTCCGCGTCTGTATCCATGCATCCATGCTACCTTTAGTTGACATGACGGCACGCGTTCCGCTTTCAATAACATCGCCAGTTCGCCGATCGTCAACCCATAACGAACTGGGATCCTATGTATACCTATGAACGATTCAGAACCGCTTTCCAACACCGGTCCTTCCACAGCATCGCAGGTAATTGGATTCGGTCGATCAGCAACGATAAGCTCAAGTCCATAGTCGCTGGCTGCCTCCATCGCATGTAGTAAGGTCGAAATGTAGGTATAATAACGCGCGCCGACATCCTGCATATCATAGACAAGCAGATCTATGCCTTCAAGTTGATTCGCTGTTGGGCGCATCGACTGCCCATACAGACTGAAAATCGGCACGCTTAATGGCTTTTCATCAGACGTGTCAACACTATTGATAGCAATACCGTCTTGTACCGCTCCCCAGAGTCCGTGCTCTGGCGAAAAAATCGCGGAGAGTTG
>JAPPDN010000753.1:0-6950 GCA_028824575.1 Candidatus Poribacteria bacterium
AGTTTGTGCCAGTCTGAATGCCTGTTATAGGCATTCAGACTGTTTGAGAGTGCCCTATTAATTATAGGTTTTACTATAAAATCTGCTATGCTCACAATCACTGCTGCGCAAGTCATAGGTTATGATACGCCAATTTTTTTTATTTGTCAAAGAAAAATATAAAATGGACTGGGTGTAACTACGATAGAGCTTACGCAGGCCACAGCAAAGTGACGGGTCTGAATCTAACTATGATAGAGCTTACGCAATTTCTAATTGGGGGTTCTTTACGGAGTGAGCCCGCTGGCAAAGTTGGGAAACCTCGCCAGGGGCGTGTTGGGCGCGTTACCGCGGCGGAATGACGCGCTATGCGCTGGGTAGGAATCTAAGCACCTCTGGATCGTCCTAACACCGGATACGCTGGATCATTATACCCTTTTCCAGTATGTTCTCCGGGTGGCACCAGTTGGTCAATAGCCGTCTCATCAGCTTCCGTTAGCCTGCAATCTAAGCATCCCAAGTTATCCTCAAGCTGTTCCATCGTCCGCGGTCCAATGATAAGAGAGGTAATCCTCGGGTTCGCCAACACCCACGCTAATGAAAATTGTGTCAACGTTTTGCCGTGTGCATCCGCCAGCGGTTTCAGGTGTTGTGCCACTTCATAACTCTCCTCGCGGAGTTCAGTCTGTAAAATCCGTCTATCTTTTCGCGCCGCTCTTGAACCTTTGGGCGGTTCTTCACCGGACAGATACTTACCCGACAGTACACCGCGGGCTAACGGGCTATACGGCACAACCCCTACACCATACTTTTCACAGAAGGGCAGCAACTCTACCTCAGGATCCCGATTCACAATATTATAAAGCGGTTGCACGCATACAAATTCTTCCAGTCCTTGCGTTTCACTCGTCCAGAGTGCCTCACAGACACGCCACGCCTCGAAATTGGAACATGCGATATAGCGCACTTTCCCTTGTCTCACGCAATCGTCCAAAGCCCGTAACGATTCCGCAATGCGTGTAGAGGCATCCCAGCGATGCAGATAATAAACGTCGATGTGATCCGTACCCAGACGTTTCAGACTCGCTTCAACGGCTGACATGATATGAAATCGGTGCGAACCCGCTGCATTCACATCCTCTCCCATTGACCCATGTACTTTTGTAGCGATAACCCATTTCTCTCGGTTATCGCGAACCGCTTTCGCGATAACCCGTTCAGATTCACCGTCGTTATAGACATTCGCAGTGTCCATAAAATTGATACCTGCGTCCAACGCCTTGTGAATAATCCGAATTGAGTCTCTTTCATTCGTCGGGCCACCAAACATCATCGTACCGAGACAAAGCGGTGAGACTTTTACCCCCGCCCGTCCAAGTGTTCTATATTCCATATTATTCTCCTTTTAATGGCTGTCGGCTATCAGAAGAGTAGTTAACAGTTATCAGTTGTCAGTTATCAGTTACAAGAGTCCTCTTAACTGAAAACTGAAAGATTTTTTCGGAGAAAAAATCGTACTGACAACTGATAACCACTCACGCCATCCGTATTCCACCGTTGACATCCAGCGTCGCACCCGTCACATAACGTCCCTCTTCCGAGGCAAGAAAAAGGATAGCACTCGCAATCTCCGAGGCATCGGCGACGCGCCCTAACGGAATCTGATCCGTCATATCTGGATGATTTTTCGCCATCTCTGTTGCCGCGACACCCGGCGCGATTGAGTTAACAGTAATACCGTACTCGCCAAGCACACGCGCCAACGATTTCGTCAGACACATCACACCCGCTTTTGAAGCAGAATACGGGGCAGACGCGACCAATCCACCCACCTGTCCCGCCAACGAACCGAGATTGATAATCCGTCCAGACCTTTGTGCCTTCATCGTCTCCATCACCGCCTGAGAACAGAGGAACGGTCCTTTCAAATTCACAGCCATCATCCGATCCCATTCCGCTTCCGTGCACGCGTCTATACGAGTATAACTGAAAATACCGGCGTTGTTGACTAAAATGTCAATGCGTCCAAATGTCCCAAGTGCCTGTTGAACCATCTCGCGCACAGAGTCGCCATCCGCCACATCTGTCTCAATGACTAAGCATTGTCTACCGAGATCTGTTATTTCTGCTGAAGCTGCTTCTGCGTTCGCCATATTCACTTCAGGGATGACAATATCCGCACCTTCGCTCGCGAACGCGAGGCATGTCGCCTTTCCAATGCCGCCACCGCCACCTGTAACGATCGCAACCTGTCCTTCTAAGCGCATCTATGTTCTCCTTTAGATATTTTTTTTAGCACAGTCGAGTCAGTGCTATGCCTTTTTCTTTCTTGCAAAATTCCAATAAATGTAGTAATATATTCCTATTATCACACGAAGTTTGGAAAAAGTCAACGCGCTAAGTTGGCAAAAGATTTCTTTATTATTAACCCAAGTTGCTACTAACAGGTTTTACACACTTCAGGAAGGTTTTTCATCTTTTTCTTCACCCCGTAGGGGTGTAATGTCTATAGAAATGACGTATCTAACCTCTTGCACTCCGTATGAAGTTTAATAAAATATTTTGGTAATTCTGTGTTCTCCCAGGGCCGGTAGGTGCGGTTTCCTAACCGCACCGGACTTCCACAAGAAATTACCCGATTAAATTCTTAATCTTCATTAGGAGTACTATGTAGATAAATAGGTGGCAACTTGCGTTATTATTATCGCTATTTTGTTTGAAGGGAATTGACGTATGAAAGCGAAAATATTTTTCTGCTGGCTTAAAATAATTCTTGTCCTGGGTTTCGTTTGTAGTTTCACATTTACGGCGGCAGCCCAGAATTACTATCCAGCGGAGGTCGGCAATACTTGGGTTTTAGAAAACGCAGATGCTCAAGAGCGTCGCACCTATAGCCTTGAAGGTCCCGAAACTGTTGACGGAACCGAGGTTATAACCTTGAGGATTGAGACAGAGGAACTCAGCACTGGAGAACTTGTTGACACTGACAAGTATTTTTTAACTGTCGGCACCGAATCTATCAAACTCCACGGAACTATCCTACAAGAAGCTGCTATCGGCGGCACCGTGACAGCGGATTTTCCAACACCTGCTACTTTTTTTCCACTACATCTCGAACTTGGCGATAAGTGGCAGATAGTGGCGGATGCCGAAGTTAAGACAGGCTTTTTAAAAATAGGCGGAAAAAGCACCACTAATTTAGAAGTCGTCGCATTTGAAGACCTTCAGACACCTGCAGGAACGTTTCAGAACTGTGCGAAGGTTGAATTAGCGTTGCAGTTCTCTGCTGGAGGGTTCATAAATATTGATGCCACGACTTATCAATGGTTAGCACCGGATGTGGGACCCGTCCAATACCAAAACAGCGACGGCTTGCTCTTCAAATTGGTAAGGACCAATCTGCCAACTGAACCTGACCCTCATGACGTGAACGCTGATGGTGTTGTGAATATCTTGGACCTTACCTTTGTCGCTGCCCGTTTCGGTGAGATGGATCCCGAAGCAGACGTGACCGGTGATGGTATCGTTAACATTTTAGATCTGGTCCGCATCGCGCAGAATCTCAGCAATTAAGCATCATGCACCAGAACCATCTTGGCGTTCATCGAAAGGTTTTTACTGCAAATTACTTGTAACCTTGAAACCAATTGAAGTGTTACAATTTCTACGGATAAATATTGTAAAATCTATTCACTATCACTCAGGATCTGGGTAAAATCGATATGGTAAGCTGGAAGGTGGTATTAGTTGTAATTATCGCTGCTATCTTAGTTATGGCGATCGGAATGTGGTTCGGATATCGATACACCTCAGAACAAGAAGATATCCCGCCGGAAGGACACCTTGAACCTTCTGACACCGCATTACCGCACCACAATCTATCGTTAGTGCTTGCATCAGTTCCAGTGGATGTCCTACTGGGATAATTTATATTTTTTCAAAAAGGAGTTCTTAAATTATGAAGGTTACCAAATTTATGTCATGGCTGAAACCATTCTTGGTATTGAGCATTATCTGTGGTTTCACATTTACAGCAACAGCACAAAATTATTATCCGGCGACGGTCGGCAATTCGTGGGTTCTCTTGAGTACCGACGGTGCAGAGCAACGCACTTATACCTTTGAGGGACCCGAAACTATTGACGGTGAGGAACTTATCCTCATGAAGGTCGCCAAGGAGACAGTCGGAACAGACGCAGTTGAGTTTGATAAGTCCTGGGTAACTGTTGCGGAAGATGGAGAGATTCTACTACATCAAGTTGCCTTTGACCGAGGGATATATGGCATCATCGAGGACACTTATGATCCACCGGTTACTAATTACCCCGCCGCGCTACCACTCGGACAGACGTGGGAGGTTGTGACGGAAGCAGAACTACAACTCGTAGGGGCAGCGACCATTACCAGCACTATAGAAGTGGTCGCAATTGAGGACGTTGAAACTTCCATCGGCGTATTCAAAGATTGTGTTAAGGTGGAGACTAATCGAAAAGCCGTCACGGCAATTACAATTGTACGTGAGCGTGAAGTCCTATGGCTTGCACCCGATGTGGGGCCCGTTAAATTCTTCGATGATACAAGGGGTATTGTTTTTGACTTGGCAAGTTACAACTTAGTTGAACCGGCTGCTGAAGAGATGCCAGCTGCTGAGGATATGCAACCGACTGAGGAAACTACCGAGGAGACCACTGAAGAGGCAACCGAGGAAACTACCGAGGAAATCACTGAAGAGGTAACCGAGGAAACTACCGAGGAAGCTGTCGAAGAGGTCACTGAGGTTGAAGTGCCTGCAGAACCAACGGTTGAAGAACCAATGATGCCAAAAGCATACGGGTTCGATGTGACGCTTGAACCCGGTTTAAACATGATTTCTATTCCATTGATGCCAGAAAAGCCTTATACCGCAAAATCATTGGCAGCAATGTTGGAGGCAACCCTTGTTATCCGATTAGATGTGACAACTCAGCAGTTTAGTGCTTATACCTCCCTTGATGAAGGTGATGGTTTTGGCATTGACGGTGGCATCGGTTATATTGTCAATACACCCACTGGCGGTATGGTAAAGTTCACCGGTAAAGCCTGGGATACCCCACCTGAAGCCGCTGATGACGCTCCTGCTGCACCTACACTTTCCAGTAATAAAAACACTTGGGCGTTCGTCGTCACCAGTGACATCCGCGACATGACGACAGGCACAGGATACATCCTCGTCGCAAAAAACCTCCGTACCGGTACCATCGCTACGGAAACTCTCACAAGCGAAGCGAAACGTTCTTCTGCTGTCTGGGCAGATCTCAACCGCAAGAGTGTTGTTGAAGCTGGCGATAAACTCGAAATCGCCCTTTATGACGAACGCGGGATTATAGTATCCGGTCCCTTCCAACGAACCGTCTCAACTGCTGACATTCGCAACGCCTTCCTCAATCTGCAACTCACTGTCGGCGACGTGCAACCACAGGATACCATTCTGGCGCAGAACTACCCAAACCCGTTCAACCCTGAAACGTGGATTCCGTATCAGTTAAGCAAATCGGCTGAAGTGTCAATCCATATTCACAATGTCGCCGGGCACCTAATTCGCACGCTGGATTTAGGGCTGAAACCGATAGGTTCCTACATGACCCCATCAACTGCAGCCTACTGGGACGGTAAGAACGCAGGTGGCGAGCGCGTCGCAAGTGGTATCTACTTCTATACGCTCCAGACCACAGATTTTGCTGCAACCCGACGGATGGTTATCCTCAAGTAGGAGACACAACTATCAACACGATTCAATTAAACGCCTTGATGTCACCATCAAGGCGTTTTTTTAGAATACGGCAGGCGTACTTCGCGACCGCGCCTCACTCAAGAAAAGGAGGATCAAGTGACTAAAAATACCGTATTGCTCACGGCGATACTCTGTGCGCTCGTTAGCACAACATCTGCACAGAACTACTATCCCACAGATATTGGGAATTCTTGGGTCTTGGAAAGCACAGATGGTGCTGAACGTATCACTTACACGCTTGAGATGCCTGAAGAAGATCTCAGTGGCGAACAGTTTCGCACCCTTAAAATTATAACAGAGGTGTTAGGGACAAGCGCGATTAATACAAACACATTCCTTATTGAGATCGATGAGGAAGGGATGAAACTCCATAAAGTTGTCGCTGAACTTGGTGATGTGTTTGGTGTATCGCGTCTGGAATTTTCACCACCCGCTGTCTTTTTTCCACCAACACTTCAAGTTGGAGAAGTGTGGGAGACCCTCGGAGAGACGGAAGTATATCTGGTGGGCTCCGTTACAGTCTCCAGTACGAATAAAGTTATTGCTATAGAAGACGTGGTTACACCGGCTGGCACATTTGAGAACTGCCTGAAAATTCGGATAGACACAAAAACCACCGCTGCAGTCGGATCCAGTCGTTCTACCTCTTACCAGTGGCTCGCACCCGATCTCGGACCTATTAAATTTGAAACAAGTCAGGATATCATCTTTGAACTAACCAGTTTCAATCTTATCACACCCGAAGTGCCTTATGACATAAATGCAGATGGGATGGTCAACATCTTGGATCTCACCTTTGTCGCCTCTCGATTTGGAGAAGCGGATCCAGAGGCTGATGTGAATGACGACGGGATCGTTAACATTCTCGATTTAGTGCTCGTTGCACAGCATTTCGGGAATTAAGGGCAGTTACAATATTCTTTTTTCACTTTGATGCGTCGCAAGCGTTTCCTCATGCCACGTTGATATTTCGCTTGTACTTCGGAACCGCCACGAAAATGTAAGCGACGCATCGCCACCATTATAGAATACTGCTTCCGCATTCCCTTCCTTGCTTCCTAAAATGGGGCGCACGAGAGAGAGAAGCGTCGGCGGTGGATGATTGTTTCCGTTGCTTTTCTCTACGATCGCCTCGCGCAACCGCCACATGGCCTGCGATTGCTTTTCACTGGTGGCGAGCACCGCATCAATGATGATGCCA
>JAPPDN010000753.1:6960-8392 GCA_028824575.1 Candidatus Poribacteria bacterium
TTGTTTGATCTCCAAAAGTTGTGTGACTTCACTCTGTACCTCACGCGTTCCCAGAAGCAAAGGACCATAACACGCAGTGACAGCACCTTGTCCCCAATTCCGTCCGTGCCCTGCTGCGACCGAACAGACCGCGCCTCCCATATCCGCATGTTCCCGGCCACCGCGCAACACCCGCCGCGCCATACCCAAACGCCTCGCAGCACTTCGGAGGGCACGCATCGCGTAGCCAGCCTCACCCGTCACCTGATACGCCAGCGTCAAAGTAGCCGTTGACGGTTCCCGAATCGGTCTCACAGATCCATCATCTGACCATTCTCCCCAATATGCCATATCCGATCGTTTTCCGACACCCGGTTCCCGGCGACGCGTCTCTTGTGGAAAAACCAACGCTAAGAGTTCTGGCGGTCCGTCAGGCAAATCCGCTAACGCCGCACGGATCGCCGCATCAAAATCGGTGTCTTCAAATGTCCAACGGTAGTAACTCAACGCAGCCGCTGCCGGATCGTTGTAAGGATCACGCAACGATGTCACAAGCCGTTCTACAATCCGCTTTGCCGCCGTTTTAAATATCTCTTCTCCAGACAACAGATAGAGATCGCCCAACGCATAGATAGCACCAGAAGCCAATAGCACTTCAATACCAACAAGTGGGTCCCCTGGAATATGATGCGTACTTGCCACAAGCCCCTGTAAATTCTTCGCGTTGACCGCGGTTTCATCAAGTCCATCACCATCAAGCGTCCAGATCAACGGCATCGGGTCAGGTGCCGCTATAAGCCGTTCCGCACGCTTTCTGCCATACCGCAGCGACCATGTTAGATAGCGTTCTTCATCTGTCACACGATACGCCGCAAGCGCGATGTGGATAAATCGGAAATGCTCCGCCATCTCATAAGCGTTCTTTTCGTCGTTCGTCACATCACGGCTACCGATGTTGTAACCGATAAATGTATCTCGGTCATAATCATACCACGGTGGAATCTCTGGCACCCAATTGCCGATATGTTCTGCTGCGTCCGTCAATAGATCGATGGCTTCCGTGTCCTCTGGCATCAACCCAATATAACGAGGCAGAAACAGGAGAAAGGGTTCCGGTCCGTGATGTGCCTCCGCCTTCGGTTCATAGCCGTGAAGACAATCGCGCTTCACCCAACCCAGCAGTGCTGCCTTCAGCATATCGAAATGCTGCAGGACACTCGCATCACCTGTGATGAGATAGTGTGGAAACCACGCCAGTGCATAGTTCGCTTCATCTTCGCCACCATCGTTCGGACCCGGTGGATCCAGTAGCATACTCTGTTTCAGCCAACGTCCCATCTCATTTCTAAGTGTCGTGTATCCGGTATAGCACTCATGGATAGTACTGTTCATCAATTTCTCCTATAGTAACCCAAGTTGCTACTAACAAGCTTTGAAGATTCAAGGTGATTTT
>JAPPDN010000116.1 GCA_028824575.1 Candidatus Poribacteria bacterium
CCCCCCTTATCAGGCTTACTGTTACCCACAAGTCTGAAGGGCTATAGGGGTCTTGAGATTTTCTTGCCAAGTCGTGGCAAATGTGTTAGGTTAGAGATACTGTGATGGCTAAAAGCAAATGTATCTATCTATTTATTTCCCAGGAGTTGATAATGTCTTTACCTTCTGATGAGTGGGTTGGTTCTTGGAGTCGTCAAGAGTTTGCTGGGCTTGATCTCAAGGATACTCGTCTCACTGAAAGACTCGTCAGTATTGCGGATGCCTTATCGGCTCAGCCGATGGCTCCGATAAGTGCTGCTTGTCAAGATTGGGCGGCAGTGAAAGCTGCGTATCGTTTTTTTGATAATGAGAAAGTGTCAGCCGAGAAAATACTTGCGCCTCACTTTGAGCAAACTGTTGAACGGATGCGATCCCATAAGCGTGTATTTGCGATCCAAGATACGACCTATCTTGATTATACCGATCATCCCTCAACACAAGGGTTAGGTCCGATTAGCACGAAGTCTCAAAAACGCCGCGGGTTTGTGAAACACACCACGTTAGTTGTCAGTGCTTCTGGGGTGCCGCTGGGGTGTCTGACAGATCAAGTGTGGGTTCGGGAGGCATCTGCTAAGAAAGCCTCTAAAGCCAAACCCTTTCAAGAAAGAGAAAGCTACAAATGGATTGAAGCCCTCTCAGAGACGCAGACGCGCACCCCAGAAGGTGTTGAAGTCATCACGATCTGTGATCGCGAAGCCGATATTTATGAGTTATTTGTTGAAGCCAAACAGACGCCTTTCGTCATACGGGCTTCACAAAATCGCCGCAGTGAAGATACTTATGGCACTCTGAAAACTTTGGTGAGCCATGCTCCGCTTGCTGGTGAGTTCACGCTTGAGGTGTCAGCACGCGGAGACCAACCGGAGCGTCAAGCAGACTTACAGGTTCATTTTGCTCACACCTATCTTCACCCTCCATATCGTCGACAGTCGAAAGAGGCAGAAAACTTACCGAGGGTAGAGGTCTATGTCGTATGGGTCGTAGAACGCCACCCGCCTGATGGCATCCCCCCACTACAGTGGCTACTTCTGACGAATGTGGCGGTTTCTACGTTCGCCGAGGCACTGCGACGCATACACTGGTACACCCAACGCTGGCACATTGAAGTCTATTTCAAAGTTCTCAAGTCAGGCACCAAAGTTGAGCAAACCCGTTTGGAAACCAAAGACCGGCTGCTGCGATACATCGCCTTAGTAAGTGTCATCGCTTGGCGACTTTACTGGATAACGCTTTTCAATCGGCACGCCCCCACCACCGCGTGCACACACATCTTGACCGAAAATGAATGGAAGGCACTTTACACAGCAACCCATAAGACACGCACCTTGCCTACCGAAACACCTACCGTTGGTGAAGCGACGGTGTGGATCGCAAAACTTGGCGGGTTTTTAGGACGTAAGTCCGATGGCATGCCCGGAGTGACCGTCTTATGGCGCGGATGGCAACGCCTGACGGATATTTCTAACACCTTTGCACTTTTTCAGGATACCCCTGAGAAGCCTACACCTGAGACCCAGCATTGACAAACCACACAAAAACTTATGGGTAACAGTAAGCCTTATCAGGGGGGTAGGGGGACTTTAAGAAGGAATGCGTAAATCCTATTTTATTTTAGCGCGTACCCTATGTCAAAAAATTGAAACTTAATGGTGCTACTAACGTCTTAATTAAGGGAAAAAATTAGAAAATGCAGGGTCTAAATCTCTTTATATATTTCTTTACGAAAGATCGTTTTATTGTTGAGAGGATACCGCGTATCTCGACTGTTTTTCAGTGGGTGTGCGTGGTAATAGTTTTGTCTATCGGGAGCATAGGGACGGGATTTGCCAAAGAAGAACCAGAAAAGGTAAAACTTGACACTGTCGTCAAGGATTTTACCCTTAAGGATGCTGAAGGCACGGACTTCAGCCTCTACAAATTGAGTGAGGAAAAACCCGTTACAGTGGTCCTATTCCTTGCCACGCAGTGCCCTGTAGCGACTGATTACTCGGCGCGGATCGTTAACTTGGTCAAGGCGTATGATGAAAAGAACGTGCAATTTATCGGAATCAATTCAAACAAGCAGGAAAAAGTTGGGGAGATTTTAGCATACAGTAAGAAACACGGTTTTGAATTTCCACTGCTAAAGGACCCAGAGAACAAAATCGCTGATTATTTCGGCGCGAGACGGACACCAGAAGTCTTTCTTCTCGATGCAGAACGTGTCCTCCGCTATGCTGGGGCGATTGATAATAGTCCGAAGGAACCGACGAAACACTATCTCAAGGACGCTTTGGATTTAGTGATTGCCGGAAAAGACATTCCAAAGGCAGCGAAAAAGACAAGAGCGATCGGTTGTACGATTAAGCGGGTGCGTAAAACCGGTGTAAACGATAGGACGCCGTGAATCCTACCCTATTGAATGTTAGGCAGGAGGCAAAAACAAAATGCTTCGATTCTTATACCACTGTTCTCAAGTTTTGCTAACCCTATTTTGGGTTGTGTGCATCCTGATATTTATAGCAGCTTTTGCCGGGATCGGATTTGCCGGTGGCATGCTTATTGGATGTTGGGAGGATGTGCGGGGCATCAAATTTGATGATCTCGAATATAATGCTGTTGAAACATGGCAGCAGCATCTGGAGGTCTACTCCTCGGTCTGCGAAGTGCAGAAGGCAGATAAAATAGCGTTCTTACTTGATAAATTGGAGCGATTGGAATATAAGAAGATTGCGGAAATCATTCCAAGATTGAGCCAACCTGGGGAGTACGCTCATGCCCTCGACGCTGGTAAGAAAAACGGCACTGTTCGTATCCATCTACGGGATTTTGAGTATCCGAATCTTGATGTGGAGGCGGGACACGTTCAGATTTCTGTGAAAGACGGAAAGATTGCTTCTATTCGGAGCGAGGGGAATGCTGTACGCCAAAACTTTTACCTTGAACCCGAGAAAATAGCCGACATTGCTGATAAGGATAAGGGCACTACGCGGCGTTTGATTCCGCTACTCCAAATGCCTCAAAGATTACAAGGTGCGTTCATTGCTATTGAAGACCGACGATTTTATGAGCACTGGGGCGTTGATGTTATACGTCTCGCTGGTGCGTTTAAAGGTAGATTATTGGATGGCAGACGCTTGGCGGGAACGAGTACCTTGACACAACAATTAGCGCGGAATATTTACCTTTTTGAACAGCGGTCGAAAAGGGATTATGTCCGAAAAGCCAGAGAAATACTCCTTGCCGTGAGAATTGAGAAGGTTTTTTCTAAGGATGAGATTTTAGAACGTTATCTGAATCATGTTGACTTGGGTAGGTCCAGGTTTGGTGGTAAAACGCTGCACGGCGTTCAACAGGCAGCAAGTGGCTATTTTGGTAAAGAGGTATCCGAATTGGAGAATCATGAGTGTGCCTTACTCGCTGCGCTTCCGAAGGGTCCCGCCGCTTTTTCGCCTTTTTATAATCCACAAGATGCCAAAAGTCGACGTGATATAGTCCTGAATAAAATGTTAGAGGAGGGCTATATCGCTGGTGAGTCTGAATGGCTTAGAGGTATAAACGCACCACTCCCGCAGAGCCTGCCCGGAAGTGGGATAGAAGCGACAGAAGCAGGGCATTTTATTCAATACGTCCACGCTGAGCTGCTCCGGCTTCCAGAACTTAACAAGAAGTTATATAGTGGTGGGTTGAAGGTTTACACAACGATAGACATGTCTATGCAATCTGTTGCTGAGAAAGCGGTCGCGGATCATTTGCGTTATATGGATGGAAAATATGGGGGCAGCCGCCTACCGAATTACGATGTCAATAAACGGAACCCCAATGGGATTGACCCTATTGATGGTTATTTGCAAGCTGCGCTGATCGCTTTTGAGCCGAAGACTGGACGTGTTAGAGCGATGGTAGGTGGAAGAGATTATTATATCGGGGGCGGACATTTTAATTTTTATAATCGTGCTGTTGGAAGTGCCAGACGGCAACCCGGTTCTGCCTTTAAACCTATTGTTTTTGCCGCTTTGTTAGAGGAACCATCAATTGTAACACCCGCAACGGTTGTTATTGATGAAAAGTGGGGCATGGTGCCTTTCCCTGGACAGTGGTGGGCCCCAAGCAATTATAGTGAGATGTTTAAGGGGCCGGTCATCATGCGAGATATTCTCACATCTTCTATTAACGTCCCAACGGCGCGAGCGATGTTGGATACACCGATAGGCGCGAACGGTATATGGGAAGGCATAAATCGCACTGTAGATTTATCCAAGCGGATGGGTATTAAAAGTCCGATGGATCCAAAACCAGCACTCTCTTTAGGTGCATCTGGTATGACAGTCCTTGAATTAACCTCTGCGTATGGAATCTTTGCAAACGGTGGGGTTCAGACGCAGCCGAGGCACATCCAATATATTTTGGACACAACGGGGGAAGTTATTTATCCGCCTGACAATTATCAGGTCGAGCGCACCCCTGTTTTAGATGAAAAGGTGGCGTATCAGATTACCTCGTGTTTGGAAAATGTGATTAAACATGGAACCGGTAGACGCGCAGTACGGATGGGACTTACCCGTCCAGCTGCAGGTAAGACAGGCACGACTAATGACGATGTAGATGCTTGGTTCGTCGGTTATACTACAGATATGGTCGTCGGTGTTTGGGTCGGATTTGATAGAAAGGATCCCAGGCGCCGGAATTATAATCAACAGGGGGCATGGGCAGCACTGCCTATTTGGGCAAGATTTATGATTGATGCTGCCCGGGGGCCTGAGAAAGAATTTCCTGTCCCTGATGGAATCGTTTTTCGAGAGATTAATAAAAAAAGTGGGCTTATCAAGCGTGCAGGTGCCTGTCCGGAGGAAGATATTAGCACAGAACCTTTTATTGAAGGACAGGAACCGAAAAAACTTTGTAATCTCCATAGATAGCGATAGGAGCATTCAGTTTTGATAGTTGTCAGTTTTCAGTACGGATTTTTTTTCAAAAAATCCTTTCAGTTTTCAGTTAAGAGAAAGACTTGATAAATCAGATCGCCCTCTTAACTCTCACTGTGAGGCAAACTGATAACTGAGACTGACAACTAAATACCATACAAATAGCGTAAAGACATCAAAAACCTAACACGGAGCAAGAAGCCGAAATGCGAGAGAATTGGGAATTGCTAACGAAAATTGATGCCACAGAAGATGATGACCCCGAAGTGAGTCAACTGGAATTTGAACTCATCTCTGATTTCTCACCGGAAGGCGACCAGCCGCAGGCGATTGACAAACTTACAGAGGGACTCCAATGTGGCAACAAAGCACAGACGCTGCTCGGTGTGACCGGGTCCGGTAAAACCTACACGATGGCGAATGTGATTCAGAACGTTCAGTTACCCACACTCGTTATTTCGCCGAATAAGACCCTCGCCGCTCAACTCTATAACGAGTTCCGCACGTTTTTCCCGAATAACGCCGTTCACTACTTCGTCAGCGATTACGAATACTATCAACCCGAAGCATACATCCCGTCTACGGATACTTTCATTGAAAAGGATGTCCGTATCAACGAGGAGATCACACGAATGCGGCTCGCCTCGACAGCGTCTTTAATATCGCGTCGCGATGTTATTGTTGTCGCGAGTGTCTCCTGCCTCTACGGTCTCGGGTCACCAGAGGAATTTGAAAACCAGCGGGTTCAGATAGAAGTTGGCGCGGTTGTTCGTCGCGATGCACTCCTACGCGCATTGGTCGATATTCAATATGTCCGTAATGACGTGGAGTTCTGGCAGGGTGTGTTCCGCGCACGTGGTGATGTGGTTGAAGTGTTTCCTGCTTATAGTGAAAACGCCTATCGTATTGAACTTTTCGGTGATGAGATTGATCGCATTAGCGAGATTGATACTACGACTGGCGAGATCATAGCACAACGGAACTTCCTTGAAATCTATCCGGCGAAGCACTTCATGACTGACGGTGAAATCTTTGATCAAGCATTAATCAATATTGAACTTGAACTTCAAGACCGGATCCTAACTTTTGAGAAAGAGAATAAGCTGCTGGAAGCACAACGTATTGAACAACGCACCCGCTTTGATCTGGAGATGTTGCGGGAGGTCGGTTACTGCTCCGGTATTGAAAACTACTCGCGGCACCTTTCTGGGTTACAACCGGGGGATCCCCCCTATTGCCTTATGCACTACTTCCCTGACGATTTTCTGCTCTTTATTGATGAGTCCCACGTCACAATTCCGCAGCTGCGCGGCATGTATCGTGGCGACCGCTCTCGGAAGGAGACGCTCGTTAAGTACGGGTTCCGCCTGCCTTCCGCGCTGGACAACCGGCCTCTCCGTTTCGACGAGGTTGAAGCGCGCGTTAACCAGGTTATTTTTGTCTCTGCAACACCGGGACAGTATGAAATGGAAAACGGCGCGCAAATTGTTGAGCAGATTATCCGCCCAACAGGACTCATTGATCCCGAAATTACGATCCATCCGGTAAGAGGACAGATAGACCATCTCATCGGCAGGATCAAGGAACGGGTCAAGCAGAAACAACGGGTTCTCGTCACAACGCTTACCAAGCGGATGTCGGAGGACTTAACCGAGTATTTGACTGAAGCGGGTATCCGTGCCGATTATATGCATTCTGAGATTGACGTGTTTGACCGCGCTCGCATTCTACGCCAACTCCGGGAAGGGGTCTTTGATGTGTTAGTCGGTATCAATTTGCTTCGAGAAGGGCTTGATCTACCGGAGGTCTCTCTTGTTGCGATTCTGGACGCTGATCGTCCCGGTTTTCTCCGGTCTGTGAGATCGCTTGTGCAGACAGCTGGACGCGCTGCGCGGAATGTTGATGGCGAAGTCATCTTGTACGGAGATGATGTTACCGAAGCAATGGAAGAAGCAATGAAGGAGACGCGCCGCCGTCGCGAGATTCAACTACAATATAACGTAGATAACGATATTACACCGGCTACCATTCAAAAGGCGATTCAGGAGCTTATCGCTGAATCGGAAACCGAGTATGATACTAAGAAGTCGGAGCAGCCCCCTGCCGTTGTTGAAGATATGGAGTCACAAGATATTGAGGCAATCATTACCGACTTGACACGACAGATGCGAAAGGCTGCGCTGGACCTTGATTATGAGGAAGCCGCCGCTTTACGGGATCGCATTGCCGAACTGAAGGCGCAATCCACAAAGATTTAGGACACACTCTCAATTTAATACTTGCACTTCATTACGTAATGTGCTAAAATGCAGGCATTGATTATAATTTTAGAACCTATAACTTTGATTTCCCAAAGATTAATTTTTTCTAATTCGGTATTAAAATATTAATCTATTTGAGGAACAGAGGAGGGACTTTACGATGTTTGTTTGTATTGCTTGTGGTTATTTGTGGAAAGAAGCAGATAGCCCACCAGAAGAGTGCCCAGCGTGCACAGCACCGAAAGAAAAATATATTCCTTACGATGACCGAGCAGAGCGGTGGGTCAAACGCGCTGTTGCTGCACACGTCATGTACCCAGATGAAGAAGGCGCAGACCTCCGCGCGGAGAACTCTGCACTCTCATCACACATCAGATTTGCCCTCGTCGGGTTACTCGGGGACATTGAATAAGAATAAAGCGTCAGGAGCCTCGATGCTTCAATCGAGGCTTCTTTCTGCTGGTTTACGACCTCATTTTTCCTTTGAAGTTTATATATAAGAGAGAAAATTCTATACCCCGTCTTATGACTGAGGGTTTTTTATATGGAAAGGAAGCGGCATTTTCTAAGTTAAAAACTGCCGTGATTATGTAAAATGAAACGAATACGTTATTTGCTGATTCTATTCTTTATTGCCTTGACCGGAATAGCATCAGCACAGGATCTCGCGGACCGTGTGGTGGAGCACGTTTTTCCCAACGGTCTGAAGTTATTGATGATTAAACGTGATACCTCGCCGACGATTGCGCCTTATATCCTGTTTAAAGCGGGGTCCGTAGATGAATCGGACGATACACGCGGTATCGCGCACATGTTAGAACACATGCTGTTCAAAGGCACGAAAACAATCGGCACAAAAGACTATGAAAAAGAGAAAGTCGTGCTTGCTGAAATAGATCGCATAGGTGATGCGCTTGACATGGAGCGTGCGAAAGGCGCGAGAGCAGATGCGGATAAAATAGCCGAATTAGAAGCGGCACTCAAAGAGCAACAGGAACTCGCGAAGGCGTGGATCGTCACCGGTGAATATACTGAAATCTATACACAACACGGTAGCACAGGGTTCAACGCCGGGACATCTGTTGATTATACTATTTATACGGTGGAGTTGCCGTCTAACAGATTAGAATTATGGGCGATGCTTGAGTCCGATCGGCTGAAGAACGCTGTCCTCCGTGAGTTTT
>JAPPDN010000362.1 GCA_028824575.1 Candidatus Poribacteria bacterium
CCCTCGTTGATGCCGGACTGATATTACCGCAGACGAGTTTCACGTTGTTGCTGCGAAGCCTTGAGTCTTGGGAAGACAGTGTGGGCAACTACTTCTTCGGTCATGATATACCCCCGACAGCACCGCCACTGACGACGGATGCTGCGTGGTATCGTGCGCGCCCGGATGTGCTCGGTTATCAAGCCGAAGCCTGGGTAATGAGTGGCTATCAGAACGGGACGGGGTACGATGAGGGTGTGCCAGCAACGAGTGCGCTGGGGACACCCGGCTATCCGCAGTCGTCTCTTGTCGGAGATGTCAATGCTGATGGGACTGTGAACATCTTGGATTTAGTGTTAGTCGCTTCGCGTTTTGGTGAAACGGAGACACCGGAAGCGGACGTGAACGGCGATGGTATCGTCAATATTCAGGATTTGGTGATGGTTGCGAATAGTTTAGGGAGTGTTGCGGCGGCCCCGTCAGCGCAAGCACTTCACGCCTCACACGTGCAGCAGTGGGTGGCACTCGCCAAGCAAGCGGTTACGGATCGTATCATGCAACCATCGGTAGCAGCGCAGCCTTATACCTACGAACGCGGGATTCAAATGCTGGAACAGCTCTTGGCAACGCTGGTGCCAAAGTCAACCGCGCTCTTGGCGAACTACCCGAATCCGTTTAATCCGGAGACGTGGATCCCTTATCGGCTTGCCACAAGCAGCGACGTGCAGCTCCACATCTATGATACACAGGGTCGGTTGGTGCGGCACTTGGATATAGGGCATCAGGCTGCAGGGGTGTATCAGACTCGGAGCCGGGCAGCGTATTGGGATGGCAGAAATGATATGGGTGAGGCAGTCGCCAGCGGTTTGTATTTCTATACACTCACAGCAAGGAATTTCGCCGCTACCCGGCGGATGCTCATCTTGAAGTAAGGTTGTTCATAACAAGTGGCACAGGAAACCAACAGTCTCCTATGCTACAAAGATGGCACAGGAAACTAACGGTCTCCTATGCTACAAAGGATATAATATTAGCACACTTGCAAACTTTAGGTTTGTATTAAGCCTCATTTTCATTTTGTTTATCAGCTTACAGAACACTTCGCACGGGTACGTTCCTGAAGGGGCCACGGCGCGTTTGGGTAAAGGTAAGATAAACGGGATAATCTATTCCCCGGACGGTGCGGAGCTGGTGGTAGCGAGTGGCATTGGAATTTGGCACTATGATGTGCAGACCCGTGAAGCACTGCCTTTGTTCGGCGGATGGACAGGTTTTGTGCTCAGCATCGCGTATTCACCCGATGGACGCGTTCTTGCAAGTGGACTTCAAGATGATACGGTGCGTTTATGGGATACTGACACCGGTGAACCCGTTGCTACACTCTCTGGGCATACGGACCGGGTGACGGCTGTCGCATACTCGCCGATAGGTGACACAATCGCAAGTGGCAGTTGGGATAACACCGTCCGGTTGTGGGATACCGACACCCGCCAATTGAAAAACACACTTGTCGGGCACTCGCGCTGGGTGACTGCTGTGGCGTATTCACCCGATGGGCAGCAGGTCGCCAGCGGCAGCGAAGACGGCACTGTGCGTTTATGGGATGCCACCACAGGTCAGCCGATAACCACCCTCACGCTGCATACGGGCTGGGTGACTTCTGTGGCGTATTCACCGGATGGCAGATGGATTGCCAGCGGCAGTACAGATCGGACGGTGCGTTTGTGGGATGCTGACACAGCACAACCGATTGCCATGCTCGCTGAACACACCGAGGGTGTAACTTCTGTGGCGTTCTCGCCGACGGGTGACACGCTCGTGAGTGGGAGTGAAGACGGCACCATCCGCTTCTATGATGCTCACACGGGGCAGCTGCAAACTACACGCATTGCGCACTCACGCACAGTGATTTCTATCGTCTATTCGCCGACGGGTGACACGCTCGTTAGCGGAAGTGAAGACGGCACCATCGAGTTGTGGAACGCTACCACAGGGCAACCGATGGCGACGTTCGTTGGACATACTGATGCGGTGACTGCTGTAGCGTATGCGTCTGAAGGTACACTCGCCAGTGGGAGTGAAGACGGGGCAGTGCGTGTGTGGCACCCGCTCACCGGAGAGTCTCTGACGACATTCGCTGCCCATCCCGATCGGGTAAAATCTATTGCGTTTTCACCCGATGGTCGCACACTCGCTAACACTGGCGGTGCTGGAGATAGGACAGTGTATTTATGGGATGTTGCTACAGGCAGTTCCCTTGGCACACTCATCGGACATACCGCGCCAGTGGATGGTGTTGCGTATTCACCGGATGGTCGCACAATTGCGAGTAGCGGAGGCTTTGGGGATAGTACAGTGCGTTTGTGGGATGCCGATACGAGACAACTCGAAGCCACCCTAAGGGGACACACGCACTGGGTAACTTCTGTAGCGTTTTCACCGAATGGTAACGCGCTTGTTAGTGGCAGTCGGGACAATACAGTGCGTTTATGGGATGCCGATACGAGACAACTCGAAGCCACCCTAAGGGGACACACGCTTTGGGTGACTTCTGTAGCGTATTCGCCGGATGGTCGCACAATTGCGAGTGGGAGTTTCGACAATACAGTGCGCTTGTGGGATGCTGACACAAGGCAACCGAAAGCCGTTCTGATCGGACATGATTACAGCGTCCATGCTGTGGCGTTTTCACCCGATGGTCGCACCCTCGCCAGTGGGAGTGAAGATGGCACCGTCCGTTTGTGGGATGCTGGGACGGGCCATTCCGTTGGCACGCTCACCGGCCATGCACATACAATCCGTGCTGTAGCGTTTTCACCCGATGGTCGCACGCTCGCCAGTGGGAGTCAGGATGGCACCGTTATCTTGTGGGATTTCGCCAGATTGCATGCACAAGAGCAGCAATTACAAGCAGCGATTTCGCAACTTCACCAGCAAAGTAGCGAGCAACCAAAAGTACAAATACTCTATTTTCATCCCAATGATCGCGCACCGCAGCCAGGGATCGCTGCACAAGCGAATCGGGTGATAAAGGATGTCCAACTGTTCTATGCGCGCGAACTGAAAAACCACGGATTCGGCATAAAAACCTTTACACTGGAAACGGATGCAACCGGGACTACGGTTGTGCACGAGATAGAAGGGCTATTCTCTGCAGAATATTATCGGAATTCGCCTTTTGATAAAATTTTTACAGAAATTGGGACGCAATTTGACAGGTCAAAAAATATCTTGCTTCTCTTTTTTCAGATAGAGAGCGACATTTTAGGACACAATATTTGTGGGCTCGGTGGGGTCCATCAGTCCGGGGGTGGTGCTGCGATGCTTCCAGCTGCGGGGGATTGTTTCAGTTTTCGCATTGTTGCGCATGAGTTGGGGCATGCTTTGGGGTTGTATCACGATTTCAGCGAGCCGAATCTAATGGCTGCCAGCAGCGGTTATCTTGGTAAACTCTCTATATGCGCTGCGGAATCTCTCAGTGTACATCCGGTCTTCAACACGCTTCAAAACGAGGTTGTGCCGACACAAATTCAACGATTTCGGCCACTTTTCACTGCGTCAGATACGGTCCTTATGCGTTTTGAGGTAACCGATCCGGATGGGTTACATCAAGCACAGTTGATTACGCCTTCAACGCCTGAGGATCCGGTCCAAGGCACAAAGATGTTAGGGTGTCAACGCGTAAACGGCGAACAGCAAACGATTGAATTTGGTGTTCCTAAGTCAAGTGTAATGCCTGGGACGCTTGTAGGCTTGCAGGTCACTGATGTGTTCGGAAATGTGAAACGGGCGTGGCGGAGAATGGAAGAAGACACAAAAAGCCACCTTGATTTAAACGACGATGGTGTTGTGAACATCTTGGATTTGGTAATCGTTGCTGCGAACCTCGGACAGCCGGAACCCTCCGCGCGCGCAGATATAAACGGGGACGGGGTTGTTAACATACAAGATCTTGTGTTAGTTGCAAATGGAATGGATTGACAGCCCCCTACGAGCATACTGCTATTGTCTGTTGAAACGCACCGATCAGTGTAAGAAGTAGAATTTCTGCTAAGTTCAAAACGACTTAGCCCGAAGAATAATCCTAAACCCATCTCTGAGTCTACTATTAGAGAGTTTAGAGAAAATACTTTAAGAAAGGTTTTCGTTATGCACACTCATATTAAAACCAATTTTTTGTTTTTCACATTTACGTTGTTCTTATGTCTCAATTCCTTTTTCCTAATTAACACGGATGCACAAGACAGCGATGAACCCATTGGCATATCTACCGACTATACTTTTGAAACGATTGATATTCCGGGTGTAGAGTTCTTAGCGTTGACGGCAAGTAGCGACTTTGAGGACTACGCCGGCTACACGAAAAGTGCTGACGGCGAAAAATTCGTCGCCTTTACACTCATTGACGGCGTTTTTACGACCTACGATTTCCCCGGCTCGCAAAACACATATTTCTATGCGCTCGGTAATAATGGGAACGCCGCCGGACACTACGAAGATAGTAATGGCTTGTTCCACGGTGTTGTCTTAGAAAATGGTGAGTTGCGGCAATACGATTTTCCGAATTCCGTGCAAACGGAGATATACGGTATTTCTGATGCGACAGGTGCCCTGACGGGTAATTGGACAGATGCTTCGGGGGTTCGCCGTGGATTCACAGACGACATAATCATTGAGTTCCCTGGTACAACGGAAACTTACGCCGATTTTGTGAGTGGAGGACGGCTCGTCGGCAGCTATGTAGATGCTCAGGGCACATATCACGCATACATACTTACACAAGAGGGGGGTTTCACATCTCTCAGCCCGCCAAACGCCTCAAAACTGGAATACTTTTTTGTGCACGGCATCAATGATGCTGGAACTTACGTTCACCGATCCAAACAAGTAAACGATGTCCCGCGCACCTATGTCGGCACAGTCCTCTGGCAACACGAAGTGCAGTCTTTTTTCGCCCTAAATGCCGAGTGTGATTTCATAAGGAATCTCGGGGTGCACTGCGGACAATATGAATTGTGGGTTCCGGACAGTGTTAGTACAGAGGGCTGGAACGTCAATCAGGACGGTTCTATCGTCGGGCACTATGACTCGGCAGATGGACGCAGACACGGCTTTATCGCAAGACCCATAAAGGGCACCGATCAATCCGTCAGTGCGAACTATACTTTTGAGAGTATTGACGTTCCCGATATAGAGTTCTTAGCGTTGACGGCAAGTAGCGACTTTGAGGACTACGCAGGCTACACGCGAAGTGCTGACGGCGAAAAAGATGTCGCTTTTACGCTCATTGATGGTGTTTTTACAACCTACGATTTTCCGGGATCACAGAATACGTATTTCTTTGCCCTCGGTAATAATGGCGATGCTGCGGGGTACTACGAGGATAGCGAGGGGTACCACCGCGGTATCGTCCTGCAAGATGGCGAGTTACGCCCATACGATTTCCCGAATTCCGTGCAAACGGAGATATACGGTATCAGTGATGCTACAGGTGCCCTGACGGGTAATTGGACAGATGCTTCGGGGGTTCGCCGTGGATTCACAGACGACATAATCATCGAGTTCCCTGATGCAGTGGAAACTTACGCTGATTTTGTGAGCGGAGGGCGTTTCGTCGGCAGCTATGTAGATACTCAAGGCACATATCGCGCATACGTGATTACAGAAAATCGCAATTTCACATCTATCGCACTGCCAAACGCATCGAAGCTGGAATACTACTTTATTCACGGTATCAATGATGCTGGAACTTACGTTGGAAGATCCAAACTGGTGAATGATGTTCCACGCACCTATGTCGGCACACTCACAGGACGACATGAACTGAAGGTTCCAGGCAGCGTTAGCACCCAGGGCTACAATATCAATCAGGACGGTTCTGTCGTCGGACACTATGAATCGGCGGATGGACGCAGACACGGCTTTATCGCAAGACCTGTTGATGCGGCAGTCAGCACGCAGTTTAGCAACTTTTATACCGTTACGCTCGCGAAAGGGTTGAACATGCTTTCTGTGCCGTTGGCACCATCAACTCCGATGACTGCTAAAAGTCTTGTCGCACTCACAGGCGCGACAACCATTATCACCCTTGATACGGCAAGCCAGCGGTTCATCGCTTGGACTCCCGGCGCGCCCGATGAGGGTTTTCCAATCGAAGGTGGCAAAGGCTATATCGTCAATGTTCCACAGACTCGCAACTTCGCCTTCGTCGGCGCACCTTGGACAGATCCAACGGAGGCGGCTGCCGCAGCACCGATTGCGCGATCTAACGAAACATGGGCATTCGTTGTCAGCGGAAAGTTAGACGGCATCGCGCAGCGCGACGGGTACACTGTTGTCGTCCGAAACCTACGGACGGACAGCGTCATGACTTCCGAAGTTCGCGGCACTTACTTCGCTGCTGCGACTGCGGATTTCAACTATCGAAGCGTCGTTAAAGTCGGCGACAGGCTTGAATTAACTGTCACCGATACCGACGGAAATATCGCTTCAGAAAAGTTCAGTTTTACAGTCAAACCGACGCATCTTGAAAACGCTATGATGATACTATCGCTTGACAGTATCGGTATCCCGAAGCGGAATCAACTTCTACAGAACTATCCGAACCCGTTTAACCCGGAGACGTGGATTCCGTATCAACTCGCCGAAGACACGCCGGTATCCGTATCTATTTATGATATAACCGGTAAACTGGTTCGGACACTTTCACTCGGTTTCCAATCCGCAGGGTTCTATAATAGTCGGGAGCGTGCAGCCTATTGGGATGGACGGAACAAACTCGGTGAACCTGTGGCGAGTGGTCTATATTTCTACACCCTCAAAGCGGGCGATTTCACTGCGACCCGCAAGATGTTGATACGGAAATAGTTCGTAACATATTCCCTCTCTCTACAAGGAGGTCCCTATGAAAGAGAAGTTTCTATTTTCTTTTATTTTCAGAATTCTTTTGCTACTCTATTTCTTCAGCCTATCTACCTTAACACTCGCAGAACCCCCAATTCAAGTCTATTATTGGAAGTCAACCGATGTTGAAACACCAAGCCAATCTGAATTAGAGGAATTTGAGGATATAATGGTTGAAGTTCAATCTTTCTTTGCTTCAGAAATGGATGTATATGGCTTTGGCGAAAAAACTTTTGCTTTCGATGAAATAGAGGTTATAGAAGGTAAAAGAACGTTGAGTTATTATACAATCTCACAAAGGCGATTTGTTAATGAGTCTTCCCTTATTGAAGAAGGTTTTGATAACCAAATTTTTGTTTTGTTTTTTGGTGAAGCTGAGTATATTGATGGAAGTCTTGGAGTAGCACAGTTCTTGTGTGAGGATAATCCAAACGAACAAAAAGAACTGAGATACTGTAATAATTTGGTTGTAATTCCTACTGTAAGAAGACATCTGATAAGACCGCTTGTTGCTCATGAAATAGGGCATGCTTTTGGTTTAGATCATACCTCTGAACTCTGGATTACAGACCGTATAGATAAAGACCGCCTGGATGTGATGTCTAAGCCCATGCCAGTAATACGAGGGATTACAATGACACTTGATCTTTTTGCATTCAGTGAAAAAGATGCAACAATTCTTCAGAGTGGTGGGAGATTGTCTGTCCAAGATTCTGAAGATTCAAATCAAGACATGAATCAAGAGATAAACGCAGATATCAATGGCGACGGCTACGTTGATCTCTATGACGTTATGATCGTAAAAAGTGGTATGCAAAATTCTATTTCTTACGATACTGATGTCAATAACGACGGTGTAACCAATGAAGTTGACTTGCTTATTGTCAAAGCAAAAGCAGTCGAAGCAATCATTGCGGCCGCACCAAGGAAACGAAAGGTCAAAATAACAACACTGGGTGCTATAAAGACCCAGTAAACTTTTAGTATGAGGGAGCCGAAGCTCCCTCTCAATCTATAAAGGAATAATTATGTTATTCGTTCAATTTGAGAATAAATCAGGTGGATTTACATCGGTAAATCTTGATCAATGTTCCGCTATAACTCTGTTTATAAATGAAATAGAGAAGCAATTCTATATAAGACTGCAATTTTCACATTTAAGTGAGGCAGTCATAGAATTTGAAACAGATCAAAAAGCAATTGAAGTTTATCAAGGATTAAAGCAATCTATTCACCAACATCAGTCTCGAGGCTTGAAAGAGCTCGATGGGTCCATAAAATCCGTTCACAATTAAATGTTGGGATTTCTGAATCCTTTTTTTCCTTGTATTCAATAGTTTCTTTTTCATCTTCTTTCTTAGGTATTATAGAGTATTTTTAGAAAAATGTCAGGAGAATATTTCCTATGAAAACTAAAATCAACCTTCTTGGACACTGCTGTATCACGCTCGTTCTGCTAATCGGTCTGATAGGCTGTGTAGGGAACAA
>JAPPDN010000664.1 GCA_028824575.1 Candidatus Poribacteria bacterium
TAGGCTTCGGTCTTTCTAATTATACGGCGCGCTTTGATAACATTACTGTGACCGGCGAGAGTATTCCAAACGGCGGTGGATTCGCCGTAACATTCCAAGGCAAACTCGCGACAACATGGGGGAACTTGAAGCGGTTTTAATCTTAAGAGAAATTACATTGAAAGGAGAATCTCTATGAAATCTGTGAGTATTATAGTAATCTTTTTTCTCCTCACCTTCTCTGTATGGGCAGGGAGGTTTATGGAAACCTTTGATGATGACTTAGCCGACTGGCAGGAACTTAACGCGCATAATGCTATCCCCGGCTCATGGGAAATCATTGATGCGGAACTTGAGATGACAAATCCTGGAGGCGGAGCCCGTTTTTTTACAACAGGGGACGAAACGTGGCAAGATTACAGTATCGAAGTTAATGTGAAGCCACTCGAAAAACGCGGGCCCGGCAATATCGGGATTCTCGCACGGGTTAAAGAAAACCGGGCAGTTTGGTGTCTGGTGAGTGACCTCTTCTTAAACGACCCTGAATCGAAAGTGATGTGTATCAGTCGCGACTTTAATGAAAAAGTACACGAAGCACTGTACATAAAACCTCACAGGCTTTTAAGATTGAATAAATGGTCTAAACTCAAGTTGAGCGTTGGTGGAGACCATTTCACCTTCTCGATAGATGGAAAAAAAATAACGGAAACAGGAGATCCTTTTATCCTTTTACATCGTGGTGAACAACTCATGATAAAGACAAAAGATATTTCGTCCCATCCTACAGGCAGTACCGGTTTTGGGCTCGCGAACTATACGGCGCGCTTTGATAATATCACTATCACCGGCGCGGGTATTCCGGACAAAGGCGGATTATCGGTAATTCCAAGAGGCAAACTGGCGACAACGTGGGCAAGTTTGAAGCGGTTTTAATCTTAAGAGAAATGACATCGAAAGGAGAATCTCTATGAAATGTGTGAGTATTATAGCAATCTTTTTTCTGCTAACCTTCTCTGTATGGGCAGGGAGGTTTGTTGAAACTTTTGATGGTAATAAACTTCGAGAGTGGAAGGAGCTCGTCCAGCATAATGCTGCTCCCGGTTCTTGGAGGATTATTAATGGCGAACTCGAGGCAATAAGCCGTGGAAATGCAACCCGTTTGCTCACACTTGGGGATGAAACGTGGCGAAATTACATTGTTGAACTGAATGTAAAGCCTCTCAGAAAACATGGTCCCGGAAACATCGCAATTGCCGCCCCGATTCAGGGAACTTGGTTGATGTACTATGTAATTGGGGACCTTCCTTTTCTCGGACGTGAATCCATGGCTACGGCGATCGCTGGCAATTTTCACCTGAATAAATCTGTTTTTTTTAGTTTTGAACCCAGTCCATTTTTTGAGGTAAACAAGTGGTCAATTCTGAAGTTGAGCGTTTATGGAAATACTTTTAATCTCTCAGTTAACGGTAAACAGCTTTTTAAAACTATAGGAGGCATCCCTATCCCATGGGCTAAAGTATTTCAAGTGATTGATCCGGAATTCCCCGACTTCCAAACAGGTGGGGTTGGCTTTGGTCTCACAAATTATACAGCGAGATTCGATAATATTACCATTATTGGCGAGGGAATTCCAGACAGAGGCGGGTTATCAGTAATGCCGAGAGCCAAACTTGCAACAACGTGGGGAAGTTTGAAGCGATTTTAGAAAGATTTTGAAGCCGAGACGCAAAAAAGGCGAGGTTTTCTGGGGAAACACCTCGCCTTTTTTCTGTCACTGATGTGTGATTTTTTTTTCGCTTCTGTTTATAATGTATCTATAATTGCGATAAGAAAAAAATAATGCAACCTTTCAATATTCGGAATTCGTCACTTTAATTAAAAGATGGAGATGGACGATTCCGGGGAGCTTGTCATGAAACAGAAGGATGCCGAACTCATTCAACGGATATTAGCGGGTGACCAGGACGCATTTACGCCGTTGGTCAACAAATACCAGAAAGGGGTTCACGCGCTGGCGTGGCGGAAAGTCGGTGACTTTCACATCGCACAAGAGATTACGCAAGACGCGTTTCTTAAGGCATATCAGAAACTCGGAACCTTGAAAAGTTATGAGTTGTTTGGTGGCTGGCTTTATGTGATTGCGTCAAACTTGTGTCTCGACTATCTCCGAAAGAATCCCCCACCGGAACAATCCTTGGAAGTTACCGATGCAAGCGAGGTGAGTCAAGTGTCATATTCTCGATACATAACAGGAAAGCAGGCGGCAGAAGCGGATGAGGCGCGTCGTGAAGTTGTCAATAAACTGCTCCAAAAACTGCCGGAGAGCGAACGCACAGTAATGACACTTCACTACCTCGGTGAAATGACGATTAAAACGATCAGTGAGTTCCTCGGCGTATCCCCGAACACTGTCAAGAGCCGGCTCAGTCGCGCGCGTAACCGTTTGAAGAAGGAGGAAGACATGATCCGACAAAACCTCGGCAGTTTCCAACTGCCTGCGAACTTAACAGAGACCATCATGCGAGAAGTCTCGCGTCTTGTTCCGACTGCACCTGCTGCGAATAAACCCGTCTTACCGTGGGCACTCTCTGCTGCCTCTGCGGTTTTGATTTTCCTGCTGATGGGTGTTGGTGCACAATACCTTTCCCGTTTCCAGAAACCGTACAATCTAAATGCCACATCGGAGCCGACGGTTGATCTCATTGAGGCACTCTTCGTTGTTGATACGCCAGCGAAACCGGCTGTTCGGAATCAGGCGGGGGGTTCTACTATACCGGGTAGAAATCCAGGGGCAGGTCGGCAGCCCGAGGCGCGACTCTTCGCCGCCGCTGCAGTTGATGAAGCGGAGGTTGTAACCCCGACACTGCAGTGGGCGAGAACCAAAGGTCCGGAGGGCGGTATCGTCAATACCCTCTTCACGACGAATACTGGTGATATTTACGCGGGGACACCTTCCAGCCTCTATAAACTCACAGCGGATTCCGGCACATGGAAACACGTCAACACGTGGAGTGCGAGTTCTCTTAACCTCCAAGACTGGATAGTAGGTGCGATACAGATGGCAGAGCATAGTGATAGGCTCTATCTCGCCACGGATACTGAAATATTAGCATCCAAAGATAAAGGGGAGACATGGGATGTGTTGGGTGTCCATCCAGAAGGAGGATCCAGAGGCTTTGCGGTAACCGACTCTGGGTTTTATCTCGCACTTATGGAGGGTGTTTACTATTCCAAAGATGGCAAGGCATCGTGGGTAGTGCTGAAAGATGGTATGGCAGCAGAGAAGGTTCGCGCGCTTGCAGTTGTTGAAAATACGGTGTTTGCTGGCACGGATAGTGGACTCTATCGCCTCAATGCTGAGATGTGGGAACTTGTATCCGTGGGTCCGGTAGATAAACATGGAGAAAAACCTATAATCCATGCTATGGCTGCTTCAAAACATCGACTCTATGTCGCAGCCGGAAGAGAAGTTACAACGGGGTTTGGGGCGCAATTGAAAACAATAATAACAGGCGGTGACTGGTGGTCGCTTTACCGTTCAACGGATTTGGGAGAGACATGGTATGACATAGATCCGAGAGAAAGGACGGAGAATGAGAGGAAACAAAAAGGTGGATTTTCGATTCAATTCCCGGTACGTGGTAAAGATTCGACACAAATGGATTTCACTTACTCGAAGGTCAAGATAATTACGGCAGAAGGGAGGGTTATGTTAGCGGATTCAAGAGAACTTTTCTATTCAGTTAACGCAGGTGAGACTTGGCTGTCTTTAGATTTAAAGGATAGATCAGTCGGTGTTAACAACCTTGCGCCACCTATTGTGATGTTGGATGCCAATACCTTCTACATAGGCACACAATCTGGGGTCCATCGCACAACTGATGCGGGTGAAGCGTGGGATCAATTTAATACCGGACTCGCTGGCACGACTGTTATGTATTTATTCGCTCTTGACAGCAAACTCTATGCGTTCACGATGAATGGATTTGTTACTTCAACGGATGGTGGCGCATCGTGGATACCGCTTGCCAAAGGTGTTGACGTTAACACAAATAAGGTCGCCAAATTTGGCGGTCATCTCTACGCAAGGCGGATAAATGGCACGACCCCTCAAATTCTTCGATTTTCAACACAGGACAATAAACTCAGCCAGATCGCTGGGATGCCTATACTTATTGAAAAAGTCAATCCGATGAATAATGATCTAACAAATCAGATCGAACAGACAAGCAATGAGGCGATATTGGAAGCGCTGACAGATGCGGGCAAACAGAAGTTTGAGGATGGTAAAGTGCCAAACTTTGAAGATATTGATCTTGAGCGGTTAGACGAGTGGCAGGACACAATGAGTAAGGTAATCCAAGAGCAGGCTGCAGCTTCCGTGAAACTGGTTTTGGGAAGCTTTGCCGTTAGTGGTGAGACGTACTATATAGAATATGATCAAAAACTTTTCAGATGGAAACCCGGTGAGACTGAATGGTACAACACTGGGTTAGTAGATGAAGGCGAAGACGTTTTTTCGACTTTATTTTCTGACCCTTTTGACTATTCCCGTGGTATTTCTATGCTAACGAATATGATAGATTCTGTGGGTTTCAAGATTGCAGCTTCAGGTAATACCGTTTACGTTGCAAAGCGGGATGGACATCTTGCTCAATCGTTTGATGAAGGAGACACTTGGAAGGATGTCACACAAGAGCTTCCGTTTTCTTTTGCGGCGTTTAAGGCACTCACTTTCGCGGGATCAACTGTTTATGTGGCAACTGACAAAGGGGTGGCACATTCAAGCGACGGTGCTAACTGGCGCGCGGCAACCGATGCTGAAAGTAAGCCGCTTATTATGGAGAAGTTTGCGGTAGAGGGAACGACGGTCTATGGTACAGCTGGGCAATACGTCTATCAGTTGAAAGAAAATTCAAGCAGATGGAAACAGGTGACACCTGAGATTCCAGATACTGTATTTTCGCTTGCTGTTGATGGAAACACACTCTATGTTGGAACTTCCAGCAGCGGTGTGCTACGTTTCACGCTTGATGAATAAAGAGATAGACCATTTCCTTATAGCAAAACCTAATCAATATGTCAATCACTGTCATGATGTAAACACCACATAGGTAACTCTAAAATCTACTCTAAAGGAGAACAGCATGTATTTTCTAAAAAAAGCCTGGCTCTTTGCTATGGCTGCGATCGTCGTGGGTGTTGGTGTGTTTTTTTTCGGGCGTGCTAACAAACCGGGGCCCCCGGTCACAATCTATAAAGCCGTTCAACCTGCGCCGAAAGCAAACGTAACACAAAACACCCGTGCAGAGGTTGCAGATCATGTTTATATCCCACCAGAATCAACCTCAGAGGTAGGTCATCGTGGTCGCTCACCAATTGAACTCCGAGAGACGGAAGGCGAAGAAGTAACATCTAATGCCGAGGGCGATACCAATAAATCTATGGTTGGCGAAGAGCCCACACCGCACCTCGCTAAAGGTGAGGTGCCTCCAGAACTCTCACGAGAAGCCATGGAGCGAAGGCATGAAGACTATAGACAGCAGCAACGTGTTCTTGAAATCATGGAGGAAATAAGAGGTTATGCCAACAACTCTGTGACCAATAGAGAAGATACCTTACGCGTTCTTGAACTTCAAGAAGAACTTCTTCGCATTCAGCAGAAGCGAGGACTGTTGGAGCAAACAGGCGGGGATGTATTTAAGGCTCTCGAATTTAGTAAAATCGCAGCCACACACACGACTGATGATGGGAGGTTTCCAACTGCCAAAGCCTCTGTTCTGATTGAAGGTATAAGGGAGCTCACGCCGGATTTCCCAGAAAAACAAGTTGCACTTGAACGCCTCAACCAGGTCGTCGCCACTGCTATGGAAAATGGAGACGAATACCTTGATCTAAACCTTTTCAATGAGTAAAAAGCAGGAGCATTTTTCTTTAATAATGATCGCCCCAAGAATTTTCAGACAAGAAGTATTGGCGGTCTGGGTTCTCAATTTGGACACTAAGATGTGGAGGAAATTGATATGCGCCGGAAACGATTATATATCTGTCTGCTGATTGTGCTCGCTGTGCCGCTTGTTCTCAAATTTGGATGCATGCCCCAAACACTCGGCAGAACAGGCTTTGGTGTTACGCTGTCAGTTACCGGGATGACACGCTTTACTTCTGTGTTTCGTGTTTTGTATGCGTTGCAAAAGATTGATGCACTGGTTATTGATGATGCGACTTACAAGGTAACAGAAGCCAGACTACCAGTTGGTGAAGTGAACCGTAAGCCCCAAATTTCGATAAAGCACGTCCCTTCTACGGGCGAAATTTCGTTTGAAAAGGTTACAGACGCGCCAACCGAACCTATTTTACGGAATGAGATTGGATGGCACTTAAAACCTGATGCGCCTAAGTACTTTACTGTTGAAGTATGGGCACTCGCTGGGGCAGACCCGAAGCAGGGTGTGAACGAAGCAATTTCTGAACGTGTGAGTGCAGTATTAATTGAGACTGTTGAACGATCCGGTTTACAAACTTATATTTGATTAAATTTAACATAAGCATCTCAATACGCATTGTTATTGCGATGTTAGCAAGATTTGATTTATCAAAGGCGCGCTGCCAAGCGCGCCTTTTTTATTCGCATAAACCCTCTTTCTGAAAATATCGTTAAATAATGCAACTTTTCAATCGTTAAAATCAGTCACTTAAGGTTAAAAGGTAGTTCAATGCCGGAGGAAAGCTTGTAATGACACAGAACGATGCTGAACTCATTCAACGGAGCTTACAAGGTGATCAAGACGCGTTCGCTTCTTTAGTGAAAAAATATCAGAAACCGGTTCACACGCTGGCATGGCGGAAAATCGGTGATTTTCACATCGCGCAAGAGATCACGCAAGATGCGTTTCTTAAAGCATATCAGAATCTTGGTGACCTAAAAAACCACAAATTGTTTGCTGGATGGCTCTATGTTATTGCGGCCCGCTTGTGTTATGACTGGCGGCAAAAGAACTCTACTCCACTGGAATCCATGGATAATATTGATGCAAGTGAGGTGGATCACGTGTCATATTCTCGATATGTAGCAGACAAACAGGCGACTGAAGCCGATGAGACGCGTCGCGAAGTCGTCAAGAAACTACTCCAAAAGTTGCCGGAAAGTGAGCGGACAGTGATAACGCTTTTTTACCTTGGGGAGATGACTATTAAAGCCATCGGTGAGTTTTTAGGTGTCTCGCCGAATACTGTGAAGAGTCGTCTCAGTCGTGCACGCAACCGTTTAAAAAAGGAAGAAGATATGATTCAACAAAACCTTGGCAGTTTCCAACTGCCTACTAATTTGACCGAGACCATCATGCGGGAAGTCTCGCGTCTTGTTCCCGCTGCCCCTGCAGCGAGTAAGCCTGTATTGCCTTGGGCACTCTCCGCTGCCTCAGCGGTCTTGATTTTTCTCCTGATGGGTGTGGGGACACAATACCTTTCGCGTTTCCAGAAGCCGTATAATCTAAATGCTACATCCGAACCGACGGTTGATCTCATCGAGGCAGTTTTTGTTGTTGATACATCAGCGAAACCGGCTGTTCGGAATCAGGTAGGCAGTTCTGTTACGGCGGGTAGAAATCCGGGGGCGGGGCAGCAACCTAATGCCCAATTCTTCGCTGCGGCAGCGGCTGAGGAGACCGAAGCTACAACCCCAATACCGCAGTGGACGCAGACCAAAGGACCAGAAGGCGGTTTCGTCAACAACTTCTTCACGACGAATGCCGGTGATATTTACGCAGGTACCTCAACGAGTCTTTACAAACTCGGAGCCGATGGACGTGCATGGCGACGTGTCAACGCGAGAAGGCTCGGTTCACTGAGCATCCAAGATTGGTTAGGGACTGCGGCACTGATGGCAGCGCATGGTAATATGCTTTATCTCGCCACGGATACTGAAATCTTGGCATCCGAAGATAAGGGTGAGACGTGGCATGCGTTGGGTACGCATCCAAACGGAATTGCCAGAGGATTTGTGGTGGCTGACTCAGGATTTTACCTCGCGCTTACTGGTGGTGTTTATTATTCCAAAGATGGTAAAACTTCATGGGCTGCTCTGAAAGATGGCATCGGATTTAAGAAGGTTAGTGCACTCGCAGTTGTTGAAAATACGGTGTTTGCGGGTACCAATGGCGGCCTCTATCGCCTCAACGCTGAGAAATGGGAATTGCTGACAGTTGGTTCTACAGATTTGCACGGCGAGAAACCGGTGATCCACGCTTTGGCTGCTTCAAAACATCGACTCTATGTTGCAGCTGGGAGAGAGGTGAAAAAGGGGTTCGGCGCGCTATTCGAGTCAAGAAAAACAGACGACAATTGGTGGTCACTTCATCGCTCAACAGATAAAGGTGAGTCGTGG
>JAPPDN010000040.1 GCA_028824575.1 Candidatus Poribacteria bacterium
CCACACCGGTGCGGTGATGAATGCGTCGGGTGCGAAGTCGCGCATGTCGGAGTTTATTTTCACCCGATGCGACAATGGTAGCCGTTGACACACAGAAAAACGCGCAATCCGGGATCCGGGTCTGGGAAGTTAGGACAGGCAGGCAACGCCTTGCGAAATCCGAGTTTGAAGCGTATTGGACCCGTGCACTCGCCTTCTCGCCGACTTCAGATTATCTCGCTTCGGGGGATGAGTCGGGTAATCTTCGGGTGTGGAACATCTCCGAGGGCGAATCGGTGATTTGGGAGACCTATCCGACAGGTATTCAATCGTTAGTCTTTTCGCCTAACGGTGATTATTTGGCGGTGTCACTTTGGGATGCCACAATCCAAATTTTACATTGGAGGGGGAACAATGAGCGATGAGAAAAATTTAGAAGAAGGTTCTTACATAGATGCAAAAGGACGGACACGCTGGCATGAGAACGATGCGATTTCCCTAAGACTCTTGGAGCTTCATACTTTTCTGATTATTGCGGGCTATCCAGAAGACCATGCAACGCGATATCCATGGTTGGCACATTATATCTCCCGATTTCCAGAACCTATGTCGGATTTGATCGTCCAAGGACGATTGATAGAGGAGCTTCCAGGGGCTGGCGAAGTGATGGCGAAAATCATTGAGGAATTCGTAGAGACTGGCACGAGCACGAAACTGGAAGAATTCGCCGGTGATACACCACGAACGGTTGTGGAACTTGTGCCTATTCCCGGACTCGGTGCCAAAACGATTAAACGACTTTATGAAGAAGTCGGTGTGGATAGTCTCGTCTCGCTCCGAGCAGCAATTGATGAAGGAAGACTTAAGGGGTTCAAAGGCATCGGCAAGAAAACTTTAGAGAAATTTGAGGCATATCTTGATGAGGTTTTGTAGCGCAAACTGTCAGTTTGATGGTAATCCTGTTCGTAGTAGGGCAATTCATTGCCCGTTATTGATTTGTGGACGTGCGATAAATCGCCCTACTGCGAACCGTCCCTCAAGTTCAAAGGTGAAAGACTACTATAGGTGAAATTATGGCAAGTTCATTAACAACGGGCGAAATAGTTGATGGCAAGAAGCACGGCTATTGGGTTACCTATTACGCGAATGGAAATAAGCGAAGCGAAGGTGCCTACATTCATGGCGAGAAGGACGGGCCTTGGATGACTTACCACAAAAATGGCAACAAGGCAAGCGAAGCCTCCTTCCGTGGTAACAAATACGAAGGGCCTTGCATAACCTATCATGAAAATGGGAACCTTAGATCCGAAGGGGCTTATCCGAAACATGTGGGTAAGTCCTACGATGGCAAAAAGGAGGGTCCGTTTTACGGTTACGAAGAGGATGGCAAAACGATGTGGCTAATTGTAACCTACAAGAAAGGTGGTGCTCGTGCGAAACCGGATGAATATCCGCAAGGTGTCTGCGGCGTTTGCGGTGAAGGCAGACGTTTAGCATGGGGCGATACCTGTCCGAAGTGCGGTAACGAACTGGAGAGTATTGCCCTATAGATAACGTGAGTTTGATAAATACTTAGAGCAGACGCATTTCCGATCAAAGTCCCCCTGATAAGGGGGATTTAGGGGGTTAGATCCCTAAAAAGTGCCTCTTTTGGGTGAATCTATTGCTTTTTTGCGCAATTTGCGTCCGCCTCGGCTTCTAATACTCTTTTTTCAAACTGGCGTTATAGATAATTTCGCCAGAGGCATTCAATTTTCTAATAATTTTGATCTGTTGCCTAAGGGCACTTCGCTGTAGAGGCACGCTGTGCTAGCGAGGTTTCCACCGCGAAAATAATCAAAAAACCGACAATTGAATAGTTCTGTGGGATTATGCAATTTTCATAGTATACAATTGCACAATGTGGTATAATTGACATTGTCCAGTTTTGGGTGGCACTGCTACGAACGGTGCAAACCGTTTCTGCCACCCTCCCACCGTAGCAGGGGGATAAACCAAACTGGCGTTGGAACACCCTATGAAAACGATACTCGTCCTCTCAATACTCTTTTCTGTGATCGCTTTGCCGGTGCTCGGTGAGTTGACGGAGGCGGACCTCAACGAGATACGCTTGATTGTCAATGAGGAAATCACTAAGGCGCAAATTGACGAAAAGATTCAAGCGTCCGAAGACCGTACACAAAAACACGTCACGCAACAAATAGAGAGCCTAAAAACACCAGTGGCGTGGCTTATAGGCATCCTTGTCGCGCTGATAGCACTCATAGGCGTGCCATTAGTTGCCTTGACAATCATGATTGGCTGGCGAAGCATTAAAGACAACTCACAAGAAAAAATCAATCAAGAACTCCGAGAAGAAATCGAAGCGCTGAAGCAACAGCAGATTGTCCGACCCTAACAAACACTGCTCTCTGCCACCCTCCCACCGTAGCAGGGCGATAAATCAAACTGGCACTGGAAACCCCAAAGCACGATAAGCGGAGTACACGATGAACTTTGAGAACCGAACGCTTTTTATTGCCGACAACCTTGATATTATGCGCGGCATGGATTCAGATACGATTGACCTAATTTATCTTGATCCGCCGTTTAAATCGGGCAAACAGTGGAAAGCACCGATCGGTTCACCGGCAGAAGGCGCGGAATTCAAAGACATCTGGACCGACGAGGACATCAAATACGAATGGTACGGGGTGATAGCTAATGAACACGAGGAACTCTATCAGATTATCCAAGCGTCTGAAACTGTCTATGACAAGTCTATGCGGATATACCTAACGGCAATGGCAGTAAGATTGTTTGAGATGCACCGTATTTTGAAGCCGACAGGTAGCATCTATCTACACTGTGATCCGACTGCAAGCCATTATCTAAAAGCCTTGATGGACTCGCTGTTCGGAAGTGCTAACTTTCGGAATGAGGTGATTTGGAAACGGACATCGACGAAATCGTTGGCGAAACGCTACGCGGTAAACACCGACCGAATTCTTTACTATATCAAGTCCAATGGCGCAACTTGGAATCAACAATATGCTCCCTATGACGCTGAATATATACAAAAGACTTTTCGAGGGCGGGACAAACATGGTAAATACGGAACAGTTGATTTATCGGGTGGAAAATCAGGCAGCAGAAGAGCTTATATGCCATTGAAAGGCATTGAACCGCCTCCCGGTCGGGCATGGGCACCGCCTGCCCGCAACAAATTTCCTGCTTCTGCACAGGCACTGTTGCCAGATAATTATGAAACTCTCGACCAACTATCAAAATGTGAAGTTCTTGATGATGCCGGACTGCTGCACTGGCCGAAAGGTAAAATAGGCAGACCGCGGTGGAAGAAGTATTTATCCGCGATGCCAGGTGTTGTCGCAGGGGACTTGGTTCTTGATACGCCACCTGTAAAGGGCAAAGAAGGCACTGGCTACCCGACGCAGAAGCCCCTCGCCCTCTTAGAACGCATCATCAAAGCCTCATCGAACGAAGGGGACATGGTATTAGACCCGTTCTGTGGGTGTGCGACAGCGTGCGTCGCAGCAGAGCGTTTACATCGGAAATGGGTTGGCATAGACATATCACCCGATGCTGAGGACATCACAAAGCTACGATTGTCAGATGAGGTCAACAAAGCCGCTAATCTATTCGATCCATTGGCAGATGTGATTGTTCGCAAAGACGTACCGGGACGGACGGACAACGCTGAGGAGATAGATATTCAGAAGCATTTACCAAGATACCAAACGCACAAACCCGAATTATTTGGTCGGCAGCAAGGCAAATGCAATGGGTGTCAATATCCGTTCCATTATCGCAACTTGACGGTAGACCATATCACGCCACAAAGCAAAGGTGGCAATGACCATATAGAGAACCTACAACTGCTCTGTGCTGCGTGTAATTCAACAAAAGGTCAAGGGACGCAGAAAGAACTGATTTCACGATTGAAAGAACAAGGCGTGCTGAAATAGCATGTCCAAAAAACTTATGGATTTATTTTCAGTTGCGCCCATGTCATAACAAGTTTGTGGTGCGGTTCAACCGCAAGAATTTCATCCTGAAGGGTAGCGGCATAAAACAACAGGTTTTCAATAAACGGAAGATTCGTATCGACCTTCGCCTGATCTTCATTTTGCATTGCCGTGATGATATATGCGCCATCACCGTGATATAGGAGTGCAACAATGAGATGGTTACCGACTGTCGCGAGTGGAATATACGCGCGATCGGGGTTGTGCCATTTATCATCCGTCACAATCTCTTCTATCTTGTTTGGCTCGGTGAAAAGCGTCCCAACCTCTGGTGCTTTTGTCGGTTCAAAATTCAGTGTCCTATCGGTTTCATCACCGTTTAGTGGTTTAGGGAGCCACGGTGTTGGACATCCTACAGCATCATCGTGATCCTGCTCAACGTTAATGCAAATCCCTCCCTCTTCAACAAACGCTAAAACGGCATCTGCTCCCTGATCAGTGAAACGCCATCCACCTTCGCAAATTTCACCTTGCCCAAGCCAGAGGATATCAAAATCATTGGCATCCGCTTTCGGGAGTTTCGGATCTTTCGTAATCTCGTAATCAAAAGTAAAATTCTGATTTTTTTTCACATTTTTACTAATCGTTGGTGCTTCAACTTGAGCAATGTTGTTTCCCAACATCAGGACCTTTTTTGTTTTCGCATCTATTGATGTAACAGGGAGCGTCACTACAGTAAGGAAAAAACACAAAAAACACACTGAAATGGTATGAAATTGACGCTTTATTGTAACCTTTTCCATTTCTTAAATACCTCCCAAAGTCCAAAACGACTTATTCCGTTACGTTATATTGAATGCTGCCGACCCCATTTGTCAATATGTTAACATGTTTGTCAAAAAACAGTCAAGAAAAAGTCAAATATATATTTTTTATCGTGAGTTTGATAAATAAATGCGTAATTTTCTCCATTCGGTGATACACCTGCTTGATACCGACCGCCATGGTTCAGCAGTAGGCTGAATTGTTTGTCCTTTTTGCAGGTGTTAATACTTTATATATGTTATGTTTTTTAAAAATTCGCAGAAATTTTCGCTGGATTTCGCTGGATTTCGCTAGATTTCGCAGCGGATCCTGGAAAAAAAGACGTAAAACCCAATAATTTATTAAAATTGAATGGTCCTGATTACCTCGGAAGAAAGTATTGCGCTATCGATAGTTTCACGGTATAATCTTGAGAATGGAAAGACGGCAAATCTGAACTGAATGCATGTTTGAAACAGGAGGTTAAAAAACGATGAGAGTTATGAGTGCTTTAATCGCAATGACAGTTCTCTTTATTTCAGGGATATGGATTCAGGAAAGCATATCGGAAATTGACCCAGAATCTCTGATGGGAATGTGGCACTTTGATCAAGGGAAGGGGGGGACGGTTAAAGATTCCTCTCCGAACGGTAATGATGGGAAAATCGTTGATGCCGAACGGGTCGAAGGCAAAGAAGGTATGGGCATCGAATTTGATGGGAGCAACCATGTCGTTATCCCAGCGAGCAAGACGACAGACGACTTCCTTGACGGGTTTACATATCTGCTCTGGGTGAAACCACTGGGTAACCCTTCGGGGCCCCACGTCCGACTCATAGAACGGGATTGGCATAACCCGAATATCCTTATCGGTCCAACCGATTTCTACGGTAGTTTTCTGTTTAACGGTGGGATAGATAACAGCCAAGTTCGAGGTGGGGAATGGGAAATGGATGAGTGGAGTTTTGTCGCCTTAACGCACGACGGTAAAACGCTTTCCCTCTATGTCAATGGCGAGATCGTCGCAGATTTAGATGTAGGCAAACCGAGTTTCAGTCAGGATCACGATGGTGGTTCGATCTGGTTAACCCGCTGGAAAGGTGGTGCCGGATGGGATTTCAGCGGGGTCCTTGACGAAATCGCTATCTTCAATGCTGCGCTCAGCGAAGATGACCTGACTACCATCATGGAGGAAGGACTTGAGAAAGCCCTTGCCGTTTCACCGGTTGGTAGATTAACGACAACTTGGGGTAACATCAAACGGTAAATACGATCCCGAATCGCGAGTTATTTACTTGAGGCGTGCTAAATTGCAACTGAGTTGGACATTCCGTATCGTTAAACGAATTAAGCATATCAAAATCCAACCTCGCACGACGGAAATACGCTTTGGACTTTCGAGTACAGCGGGACGCATCGTCGTCCTGCTGGCTCTCATTGTTCTCGGTAGCTTGCTTTTCCGATTTAGTAGGTTGATTGAGTCGGCGTTTGCTGCCGAGACGCAAATCGCGAAAACAGAAAAAATGGTCGGGAAAAAAGTCCTTGACGGCGTTAAACCCGCGCGAGGCGATAGCACCTTCATTGGGACGTTACATCCGATGCTCAAAACCGCTGGCGCGGATTGGTCAATCCCACGTCTAACCGGCACATTCGGACACGCTTTCAGTTTCAGTATGAAAATAGGGAACGGTGCGGTCTGGCAGCAAGCCAACATCGATTGGTGGCTGCTGTGGGATATGATTCCTCATATCGGTTATGAATTTCAGGAATTTCAGATAGTTCGCAATCAGAAGCAGTCCGCACCAACCCCGAAGGAAATTCAGGATATCAAAGATCAGACGTGGGAAAAGGTCAAAGCAAGTATTGACCGAGGCATTCCGGCGATTGCGTGGCAACCGATGACCGTTGCGCAACGGGATAGTGGCGTGAATGCTTATGGATGGGCATCGCTTGTTGGTTACAATGAAACTGAGAAAACATATACTGTGCGCCATCAGCACTATATGACCGAATATACTGTTCCTTATGATAAGTTCGGATCCACAGATCCAGTCGGTTGGTATTGTGTTATGGTGCTTGGCAAAAAGAAACCGTTGGACCGGTTGGTATTGGAAGTTAAATCCCTTGAACACGCTGTTGCTTTCGCACACGGGACACGGTTTGATTTGAAAGATGCACCTTACGCCGTTGATGCAATCGGGTTTGCCGCCTTTGAACTTTGGAAACAGGCGTTAGAGAACGGTGATGTGGATGTCGGGTTTACAGAGCATGCGGCTTGGATCTTGTGGGAGATGCGAGAGCATGCTGCGGCATATCTCCGTGAAATCACCGATCACTTTCCAGAAGTATCGAGCCGTGCCTTGTCCGATGCTGCAGCCTTTTATGACGAAGAAATCAGAGCCGTTGTGAAGCTGGTGAACATATGCAAAGGGCACGAAAAAAAACACGAAACTTTCACGACATCCAAGAGGCAAAAAGCGGTAGAGGTTGTCAACGCTGCTCTGGCTGCGGAGAAAAAGGCGATCGAAAAAATTGAAGAGGCTTTGGCAGTTTTACCAGCAGCATCGAAGTGATACATTTCAAAAAATCAATAGGAGGAATGAGGATATACTCTATGAACCAGGGCATCAGATTATTTTTTCCTGTTCTCGCCTTAGGGCTTCTCTTTTCCTGTGCAAGTAAACACCAAAGGGTTATTGAAAATACTTCAGAATTTCAAAAATACAGAAATTCTATAGTTCGGGTAGAAAATAGGTATGGATTCTTTTCAAAGGGTATAGGCAGCGGATTTTTCGTGGAACGGAACAAGGTTGCAACTAACATCCATGTTATTGCCTATCCAGGACGTGTTTACGTGAAATCAGCAGACAAAAAGACAACTTGGAAAGTTGAAGGCGTTGTTGCTTATGATGTCAAAAATGATCTCGTCATTTTAAAAGTTGTCGGTAAAGGCGAGGCACTGCCTCTTGGGAATAGCGATATTGTCCAGGAAGGTGAAAGCGTTTCTGTTGTAGGATTTCCCGATGAAAAGTTCAAGGTTAGGGACGGTCCGCTGTACAGGATACGGAATAACGATAAATGGCTTCAAATGGAAGTTGATACTGCTGGTGGAAGTAGTGGAGGTCCCGTTCTAAACAGTAAGGGACAAGTTGTAGGTATTAACAAGGGTGTGGGCGATTTTTATAGTTATGCTATCCCTTCAAATATACTCAAGGTATTGCTCACGCAGTCAGCATCAACTGAACCTTTGGAACAGTGGCATAAGCGAGAACTTATTCGTTCCTATAACTATTACCATCAGGCAGAAAAGAAGTACGGTAAGAAATACTATGACAAGGCAATAGCTAATTTAGATGAGACTATCCGGTTAAACCCTGAGTTTATTAGAGCCTACCTCAAACGTGGAGATGCGAAATCTGCCCTCGGCGACCATGAAGGTGCGATAAGCGATTATGATAAAGTTATTGAACTAGATCCAGAGTATGTGGATGTCTACAATCACCGCGGGGCAGCGAAATGGAAACTTGATGATCATAAAGGGGCAATAAATGATTATGATAGAGCCATTGAACTCAATCCAAAGCATGTGGATGCCTATAGTAACC
>JAPPDN010000629.1 GCA_028824575.1 Candidatus Poribacteria bacterium
ACAGTGATTGATCATTTCGGCGGTATTGATATTTTAGTCAACAACGCAGGCGGTCCCAGAGCGGGACGGTTCGATGATTTGGATGCTCAGGATTATCAAGACGCGGTCCACTTAAACTTGATGAGCACGATCAATCTCTGCCGTGCTGTCGTCCCCTCAATGCGCGCACGCGGCGGTGGACGGATTATCAACCTCACTTCTGTTTCTGTTAAACAGCCTGTAGATAACCTGATGTTATCGAACATGGCACGGACAGGTGTGATTGGCTTTGCGAAAACGCTTGCAACGGAGTTGGCACCGGATAAAATCTTGGTTAACAACGTCTGCCCGGGTATTATTTTCACGGATCGTATCCAGCAGCTTGCAACGGTACGTGCCGAAGAGGCGGGCATCACGTTTGATGAAGCACTCGAAAAGATGACGGCGGACATCCCGCTCGGTAGAATTGGGGATCCCGATGAATTCGCAACCCTGGTTGTATTTCTCGCATCGGAACGCGCAAGTTATATAACGGGGACAACCATTCAAGTAGATGGCGGTATGGTCCGGTCGTTACTCTAACATGCTTGGACGGGGGTGTGATGAACGATGTTGGTATCTGTAATCATTCCCGCGTTCAACGAAGAGCAAACGATTAGGCAGGTCGTTGCGGCTGTGCATTCACTGCCGATTGAAAAACAGATTATTGTTGTCAACGACGGATCCACTGATGGTACACACAAGGCACTTGAAGAACTACAAGCAGTTTATGCGTTAAGGGTTGTACATTGCCAAGAGAATAGCGGCAAAGGTTTTGCGATTCGGAGTGGGCTGCCGCATGTGGAAGGGGAAGCGGTCGTTATTCAGGATGCCGATATGGAGTTGTCTCCTGCAGATTTATCTGAACTCCTAAGACCACTTGAACAGGAAGATATTCAAGTCGTCTACGGGTCGAGGTTTCTAAATGGGCGCGGGAATGCGAGCTTTCATAATTTTATAGCAAACCGTCTCCTTGCCACTTACACGAACCTCCTTTACAGGTGCCGGATTACGGATGAATCTACGGGCTATAAAGCCTTTTCCACAGAATTGATAACGCGACTGAATTTGACCTGTGAAGGCTTTGAATTCTGTCCTGAAGTCACGGCAAAAATCTTACGCGCGGGCTATCGCATTCATGAGGTACCCGTTTCCTATTTTCCGCGTACGAAGAAGGAAGGCAAGAAACTTCGGTTCTGGTCGGACGGGTTATTCGCTGCATGGACACTCTTAAAATACCGATTTACTTCTAAAACAGAACTTTTCAAAAGTCCAGCGCATGATGAATAGCGGTAAATCCGAAAAAACGATGAGACGTATGAAAACAAGATTCTTATTTACAGTTACACTCGTTACTTTTTGGGTAGTGGCATGTCTGGCAAACGGTTTTTCAGAAGAGGCGACCGTGCCTGAGGGCATGGTTCGGCTCATCTATTTTCTGCCAAAAGACAACCGATCACAACCGAATATAAAGGTAAAACTCAATACCTTGATAAAAGATGTCCAGCGGATTTACGCCGACTCGCTGGAATCGTATCGGTTTGGGAGAAAAACCTTCCAGATTGAGATCGATGCCAATGGTAAAGCCGTTGTTCACCATGTTCAAGGCGTATCTGACGAAGCACATTATCATCAAAGGACGTTTTCCAAAGTCATCAAAGAAATCTCCGAACAGTTTGATGGCTCAAAGCATGCTTATCTTATTGTTGTAGAAACAAGTACCTTTGAGGGAGGGAGCAGGATCACTGGAAAGGCACGGCAAGTCAGCAGAATAGGTGGGTATGCTATGATTCCTACCAGCACTGCCTCAAAGACGGCGGCACACGAACTTGGTCATGTATTCGGATTGGAACACGATTTTCGGGACAATGCCTACATTATGTCCTATGGCGGGCACTTAAGACGTAAATTCTCGCGATGTGCCGCGGAATGGCTCAATGCACATCCAACCTTCAACTGGCCCCGAACAGGTGTTAATCAACCGACGACGATTCAGATGCTTTCGTTTCAAGAAGAGCTACCTGACAAAATCCGGTTCCGCTTTCAGGTCTCCGATGCCGATAGACTCGTTCAGGCTCAGCTACTTACCTTAACAACGGCTGAACCTGTTGCTATTGGAGGGGCAGAATTGATTGCCTGTCAACCTTTAACCGGCAAACGTAGCATTATAACGTTTGTTACCAATGAACTGGCAGTCCGTCCTGTGGAGGTCGTTTCGCTACAGGTATTGGACAAAAAAGGCAACGTTGCTTCGCAGACGTTCCCAATACAGCGAGATTTGGCTCCAGGACCGAAAATAGGAGACCCCTGGTTATGGGTGATTGTTCCGACAGGTGAGCGAGGCGGTGCGGCTGCGGCTAAGTCCGGTATAGATTATCTCAAACAGGCAAGTAAAGGCAAGGTGACAGAAAAACAGATCGCTACCAAAGGTGCAATCGCTGGAGAGATCATCGGGAACAAAGCATGGAGGCGCGGCAGGCTCACATCAACGGGAAGGAATAATATCCACGACATGCTGGCAAAGATCGGCTTGGGAGCCAGTGATATAAACAACCATGTTGCTTACGGCAGCATCACACTCACGTCACCAAGAAAACAACGAACAACGATGTTCGCCGGTAGCGATGATGCTGTTAAGATCTGGCTCAATGGAAAATTGGTTCATAAGAACCCCGTGAATCGCTCGTCTATCAACTACCAAGACTATTTTCCTGTTACCCTCAAACAGGGCAGAAACGTCTTATTGGTAGCGGTTTATGAGAACAGAGGCGAGTGGAGCGGTTTTTTTGGGTTTAGAAAGGATAAAGAATAAGAATATTAACAGGATGGTTAATACGATATAAGTTTTTTTAGAAATCGTATTACTGTTATGATATAACTTTACTTAAGTTGTAATTTGAATTGTATCTAACAAATATTTGGAGGTTGAATTCTTAACATGTTTAAACAACTAACTTACGCCACGCTTATCCTCTTACTGGTGATGGGTGTATCCCTCTCTGCCCTTGGGCACGGTGATAATCCGACCCTTTTAGAGGATGTGAACAACGACGGTATCGTGGACATTCGCGACCTGGTGCTTGTCGCTAATGCAGTTGGGCAGCCCGTGGATCGCACTGCTGAACAGAATCCTGACGTGAATCGCGATGGGGGCATCAATGTGTTGGACCTGGTTCGTGTGAGCAACAGTCTTGGGCAAACAGTCCCGGACGAAAATTCCACGTATCATGATATCCAGGAATATGTCTTTGATAAGAGTTGTGCGAGCAGTGCTTGCCACGCAGCCCCCTCAAACTCTCGCGGTTTGAGCCTGGAGTACGGGCTCTCTTATGACGCTTTAGTGGGGGTCGTACCACAGAATCCCGCGGCTGCAGCTGCCGGTATGAAACTCGTGGATCCGGAGAATCCAGATAACAGTTTCCTTTTGACGAAACTTATAGAACCGGGACCCAATCAAGGGGCACGTATGCCGTTTCTTAGTGGGATGATCCACAACGGCAAAATAGAAGCGATTCGGACATGGATTGAAGCAGGCGCGCCAGAGACAGGTAAAGTCGCCGGGATCGGTGACCTCGGTGTCTTACGCGATCCTGGTGAAATCTTTGTGCCACCTGCACCACCGCCGCCCGGTGAAGGGTATCAACTCCATTTACCGTCTTTCAAGATTGAACCCGGCACCGAACGCGAAGTCTACTACGCCACTCAAATCAAAGATGAAAATGGGAATCCGGTAGAAGGCGACATTTTTATTAATAGAGTCGAGATCTTCTATCCCGCTGGCAGCCATCACTTCATCATGTATCGTATGACAGAAGAAGGTTTGGCGAAGGGACTCTTGAATAATGGGATCATACCCGATATCGCCGTTAATCCTGAGGATACTTTCCGAGAACTTGACACTGATAACCCAGATCCGGTATTTGGTATCTTTGGTGGCGACAGATTTTTCGTTGTCGGCACACAAACCGATGATACCCTATTTCAATTCCCTGAAGGCGTCGGTTTGCGACTGCCAGGCGATACCGTTTACGACCTCAATTCCCACTATATCAATCTGCTCGGTGATGAGACCCTGATTGGCGAAACCTATGTCAATATCTATACGATTCCAGAGGCGGAGGTAAAATACGAGGCACTTGAGATTTTCGTCTCCAATCGCGCAATTAACGTGCCACCGGGTACAACGCGCGTCGCTAAATTGACGTGGTATGTTGAAGACGAATTGGAACGCCGAGGACACACTCCAGATACGGAGTTGAATGTCTTTTTACTCACATCTCACATGCACAGACACGGTGAATTGTTTGAGATTTTCCAAAAATCGTCAGGTGAGCTACTCCACCGGAGTATCGCTTACGACGATGCGCCGATTGATCTCTTTGATCCGGTGCTTCGCTTAGATGTAGATGATGCCCTCAGCTTTCAGTGTGTCCACAACAACTACGATACGAATGAACCGCTCGTATTTGGACTCACCTCTGAGGATGAGATGTGTATCATCTTTGGCTATTATTATATCCCGACTGAAAGTGCTGGCTCTATCATTAGATAACGTCTATCTCGAAAACATTGGAAGGCGCGCTTCATCGGCGCGCTTTTCTCTTAATATGACTACTACTTTAAGAAAAAAAGACCACTTCATGGAAGCTTTAGCACACCGGATACTGGTGTGTGATGGTGCTATCGGAACCGAACTCCGCAAACGGATACCGGCATATCTGCAGTGCGTTGATGCCTGCAATATTTCTACGGAACATGTTGAGAAGGTCACGGCTATTCACCGCGCTTACGCCGACGCGGGTGCCGATGTTATCCAGACGAATACCTATCAGGCGAATAGGGAAGCGTTAGCGGTCCATGGTTTAGCTGAACAGGTTGACGAAATTAACAAGACGGGTGTGGTGCTGGCGCGCGAAGCAGTACCAGAGACCTGCTACATAGCCGGATCTGTCGGTCAAGTTTCGTTCCAAGGCTTAGACTCGCCTGCTCCATCTACCAAAACGATCCGACGAATCTTCAAGGAACAGATGGATGCGCTTGTTGATGCGGGTGTTGATCTCCTCGTTCTTGAGACGTTTGTTTCTCCTAAACAGGCAGAAATCGCGACGAAACAGGCACTCACTTACGGGGTCCCTGTCATTGTTGAAATTAGCGGCATCTCAGGTGGAACTGTCGGTGCCGGATTAGATGTACGCGTCTTCGCACAAGAATTGGAACAACTCGGTGCACATGCTGTCGGTATCAATTGCAGGGGCCCCCACGATCTCGTTGAAGCGATGGAACTCCTCGCCCCCGTTATCAAAGTACCGATTGCAGTTCAGCCGAACGCTGGCAATCCGAGAGTCGAGCAAGGCGAAGTGGCGGTCTCCTATACAGTCGAGGCTGAGGTTTTCAGCGACTACGTCGGAAAACTGGTCGAACTCGGCGCGAACATGATAGGAGGTTGTTGCGGAACGACACCGACATATACGGCGAAGATCCGACAGGCGATCGCAGGACGCAAACCCGTCCAACGGGAGTCGCGCATCTTCGTTCTTCCTAAAATCAGGTCAGTAGGGGCGAGGTCACCTCGTCCGTACGATAACCCCGTGCAGCAGGTGTTTGAAACACGCGAACGCATCGTGAGTGTAGAGATGCGCGCCAATACGTTCCCGCAATTGCGAGCGATGTTGAAGGAAGCAAAGGGACTTGCCGCAATCGGTGTAGACCTGTTTGATGTGACCGACAATTCTGGGGCGGCGGTGAACATCGGGGCAGTCGGCACGGCGTATCGGCTGCAGCAGGCGACCCAAATTCCGACGCTCATCCATTGGACAACCCGATCTCGGAACCTTATCAGTATGCAATCGCATCTGCTGGAGGCGGAGGCGTTGGGTATCCGCGGTATCGTCGCCTTATCCGGTGACCATCCGAAAGCCGGTCCTTATGAGACAGCGAGTCTCGTTCCAGATGTCCGTGGCGCGGTTCAATTGATGAAACTTATTGCTCGATTAAATCAGGGAGAACTCGCTGACGGTTCATCCATCGGTGAACCGTGTGGGTTCTATTATGGCGGGGGCTTCACGATTGCTGAGAACTTACAACCGCACGTCAAGCATCTCGCAAATAAGGTGGCACAAGGGGCTAATTTCGCCTATACACAGCCGGCTTGGACCTATGAAGATGTCGTACGCTCCCAGCAGGCGACAGCACATCTTGGTATAAAGATCCTCTATGGCATATTACCGCTTACAAGTTTTCGCAGTGCATCCTACCTCCGCGACAATTTGGGACTTTACATTCCGCAGTTTATCGTTGACAAATTCCGAGACCTCGGAGATACCGCCGGACACGAACTCGGTATGCGGCTATGCTTGGAAGTAGTGCGGGACATCCGCAATCAGAGTGAATGTGCGATTGATGGGATCTATCTCATCCCGCCTGCGCGTATGAATTGGAAAAACAGGGCACGGGTCATTTCAGAAATCGTTAAAACCTACCGTTAGTCGTTATAAGTTACAAGTCTGGTTTCTGATGTTTGATCATCTCTCTGTAACCGTCGTTACCCAATTGATACACCAACCTTTACCAAGAACTATGAAATCCCAGAAAACCTCTTAACTCTCACTGCGAGGCAAACTGATAACTGACAACTATCTAACAATGCATGGACAAAAAACTTTGATCTCATCCGCACGCGTTACTGGACGTTCCCTTCTTTTGGGCGTTTTATTCATCCCAATCAATGTCCATTGGATGACGATTGTTGAGGTAAAGTACTACTCACTTGACGGTTCGTGCCTACCGCTTTTTATCCAACCTGTTTTCATTATGTTTGTTTGTGTCGTTGCCAACTGCGTGTTGAAACGTTTTGCGCCACGGCAGATGCTCCAGCAAGGCGAACTGCTCACTATCTACATTATGGTGGCGATCTCCTGTACGTTTGCCGGACACGACACAATGCAGAACATGTTCGGCAGCATCGCACATCCCTTCCGTTTCGCGACGGAGGAGAACGAGTGGCAGGCACTCTTTTTTCGATACCTACCGGCATGGCTTACTGTCTCCGATGCGCAAAGTTTGCAAGGCTTTTATGAAGGAGAAGCGACCTTCTATACGCAGCATAACTTTTCGGTTTGGCTAAAGCCGCTGATGTTCTGGGGACTTTTTTTCCTCATTATGATGTTCATGATGCTCTGCATCAATACACTCGTCCGGAAACGGTGGGCAGAACAAGAGAAGCTCGCATATCCGATTATTCAACTCCCCTTGGGATTGTCAGAAGATGGAGGGATAACCCTTCTGAAAAACCGGATGATGTGGATGGGATTCAGTATCGCCGTAGTTATCGGTGTGATTAACGGGATCCACTACCTCTTTCCACAGTTTCCAGAGATCCCTTATATCAAACGGACATCTGTATTCCAGAATATCTTCACGGATCGTCCGTGGAGTGCTATCCGTGGGACGCGTATCTCCGTCTACCCGTTTGCTGTTGGGTTAGCCTTCTTCCTACCGTTGGATCTCTCCTTTTCGTGTTGGTTCTTCTTTGTCGTGCGTTTAGCAGAATTCGTCATCGCTGCGGCACTCGGCACCCGTTATTTTCCAGCGTTGAACGAGCAGGCATACGGCGCGTGGATCGCGCTCTTCCTGCTTGCTGTCTGGGTCACGCGACGACACCTGACTGAGGTGTTCAAAAAGGTGTTCGGGTTTAAATCGCGTCTTGATGATTCAAATGAACCGATGCCGTATCGTGCTGCCTTCTTGGGGATTCTGGGATCGCTCGTCGCGCTCGGAATCTTTTCCTCTATTGCGGGGATGACGTTATGGGTCGCGGGCATCTTCTTTGGGGTCTATTTCCTGCTCTCTTTCGCCATCACGCGTGTTCGAGCGGAACTCGGCACGCCACATGAAATTTACTATGTCAACCCACACGACATGCTGGCGACAGTCGGGGGTACGCGACGGTTTGACACAAGCAGCCTTACGATTATGTCGCTGTTTTATTGGTTCAATCGTGGTTACCGCAACCATCCGATGCCGAACCAGATTGAGGCGTTTAAACTCGCGGAATCGACGGGGATGGGTAACCGGCGTTTATGGGTCGCGATGCTAATCGCGATTATCATCGGTATTCTGGCGACTTTTTGGGCAAATCTGGATGTCACCTTCCGAAACGGTGCCGTGGCGAAAGCGGGTGGCTTCAAAGGCTGGGTCGGCAGGGAGTCGTTCGGTCGGCTCCAACGGTGGCTCCATAACCCGACGGAACCCAACGTAGTCGGTATCGGTTTTATGGGGATCGGCGCGCTCCTGACGTTCGTGATGATGTATATGCGGATGCATTTCTTGTGG
>JAPPDN010000261.1 GCA_028824575.1 Candidatus Poribacteria bacterium
AGCACAAGCGCTTCCTGCAACTCGAAGCGGCTCACCAAAGTCATTGAAGATGGGTTGATTAAAGTCCTTTCATGGTATGACAACGAGTGGGGTTACTCCAACCGTCTCGTCGAACTTGTTGCGCGGACACTCTAATGGAAAGGACTATGAGAACACCTATCATTGCAGGGAATTGGAAACTTAACAAAACGGTTTCGGAAGCAATCGCGCTCACAACGGCATTAAAGGCATCGGTTGTTGATGTTAACGGTGTTGAAATTATTGTCGCGCCACCTTTTACGGCACTTGCTGCGGTTAGCGATGTGATAACAGACAGCAATATACGTCTCTCAGCACAGGATGTCTATTCAGAGGATAGCGGGGCGTTTACCGGCGAGGTCTCCGCGCCAATGCTCAAGGATGTCGGGTGCGACTACGTCATTATTGGTCACTCGGAACGGCGGCAATACTTCGGTGAGACGAATGAGAGTGTGAATCAGAAAGTGAAAGCGGCGTTAGCACATGGACTAAAACCGATTATCTGTGTCGGTGAACTCCTTGAAGAACGGGAAGCCGGACGGACAGAAGCGGTCATTGAAGACCATGTTACGGGTGGCATTGCGAGTTTAGCCGCTGCCGAGTTGTTATCTTGTGTTATTGCCTATGAACCCGTTTGGGCGATTGGCACTGGAAAAACCGCTACGCCTGACCAAGCACAAGAGGTTCACAACTTCATTCGAGGGCTGCTGGCAAAGTTGTCCTCAGCAGAAGTCGCGTCGCAGATACGCATTCAATACGGCGGGAGTGTTAAACCGGAGAATGCATCGGAATTGATGGCACAACCGGATGTAGATGGTGCTCTTGTCGGTGGTGCGAGTCTTGAGGCGGAATCGTTTGCGCAAATTGTGAAGTTTGACTCATAGGAGGGAACTATCAAATGGGAATTATCATCGGCTTTGCATTATTCCTTTTCGTGCCTGTCTGCGTTGTTTTGACGCTGATTATTTTATTACAGGACAGTAAAGGAGAAGGGCTTTCATCAAGCGCGTTTGGTGGCGCGGAGATGCAGTCCGTTCTTGGAGGACGCGGTGCCGCAACCTTTCTCGGTAAGCTGACGACATGGCTTGCGATCGCGTTCATGATTATTTCGCTGTTCCTGATGCGTTTCTACGGCGAGAATCTCGGCGGTGAACTCACACCGATTGAACAGGAGACGACCCAAGAAGGGACAACTGAACCTGCTGATACTACAGATGAAGGGACCGTTGAGACCACAACAGATGAAGGCAGTGGGGGCGATACCCAAGATGACTCAAAGACAGAGATTGATGGCGGGACCACAGATAGCACAGAATAGTCTCGCTCGCATCCACAAACATGTCGGAGATCGTTCTTAGGAAAAGAGTACCAGTATGTCGGACGCGCCTATAACGCTTTCATGGACAGTGCATCCACTCGTTGAGAATTGGCGCAAATCTGTACTGTTAGGGCTTTTTTTGGGATTCCTCTTGCTTATCATCTATCTGGGTTTCCAATTAATTTACGTCGCCGTCCTGTCTGCTATTTTCCTGATCGGATCGCTCTATAAATATTTTCTGCCGTTTCACCACCAGTTTGAATCGGATAAGCTTATTATTACAAGTTGTTGCTTCTACAGACTGGAGCGACCTTGGGAAACATTTCGCAGTTTTTACACCGACGCGAACGGGGTGCTGCTCAGTCCGTTCGCCCGCCCAACACGCCTCGAAAACTTCCGCGGTGTTTACATCCGATTTGGCAAACACCCTCCTGAAGAAATCATTAATTTTATTACCAGCAAAATTAAAAAAGACTAAAGTTTGGACAACGCTAAATTACCAAAGAGTCCATTGCGGTACCCCGGTGGTAAATCAAGGGCACTCAAACAGATTCTGCCGCATGTTCCGCTGAATATATCAGAATTTCGTGAGCCTTTCGTTGGGGGCGGCTCTGTCTTTTTTGCGATCCGAAACCTCTTTCAAAACCGTATCAATTCCTATTGGATTAATGATCTCAACTACGATCTATACTGTTTCTGGAAAGAGGTAAGAGACAACGCGCCAGACTTGATTGCCACACTCAGAGAAACACACACAACAACTACCGATGGACGCGCACTATTTGAGAAATTAACACAGGCGAAAGATGAACTGAACCAGAACAGAAATGCGCTCTGTGAATTTCAGCGTGCAGTGCGCTTCTTTGTACTCAACCGAATTACCTTCTCCGGTACCGTAGATTCCGGTGGATATTCACAATCCGCTTACGAGAAGCGGTTTACGGATTCGTCTATTGAACGCGTCAAAAACATATCCCCTTATCTTGCTGGAACCAAAATCACCAACGGAGATTATACCGAGGCACTTTGCCAAGACGGCGACAATGTGTTTATATTTCTTGATCCACCCTATTGGAAAGCGACGGAGTCAAAGTTATACGGCGTGAGAGGTACTCTCCATACCACATTTGATCACGCGCAATTCGCCGAAAATATGCGGAAGTGCCCACACAAATGGTTAATTACCTATGACGACTCACCTATTATTCGGGAACTTTTCGCTTTTGCCGAAATTCAGGAATGGACATTGCAATACGGGATGAACAATTATCGGAAAACAAGTGCCGCAAAAGGGGATGAGTTATTTATCAAAAATTACTGATCTCTGTTAAATCCGAATTTTCTCATGGAAAAAGGAAATCCGAATGTCGGGAAAAATAAGATGGGGGATACTCGGTCCCGGTGGTATTGCTCATAAGTTCGCTACTGGATTAAAGGTGATTCCTGACGCGGAAATCGTTGCTGTCGGTTCACGCAATCTCCAGAGAGCAAACACATTTGCAGATACGTTTGATGTTCCACATAGACACGGTAATTACATTGAACTGGCGAATAACTGTGAAGTAGATGTTGTCTATGTTGCTACGCCGCATCCTTTCCATAAAGCGTGTGCGATGTTGTGTCTGGAAGCGGGGAAAGCGGTTTTATGTGAGAAACCCCTCACTGTGGATGCAAGGCAAGCTGAGGAGATGATCGCGTGTGCACGCGAACATAAGCAATTCCTCATGGAAGCCATGTGGACCCGTTTCATTCCGGTAATGGTTCAGGTACGGGAATGGCTGGCAGATGGTGTTATCGGTGAACCACGCATGTTAACAGCAGATTTCGGCAATCGTGTGGAACTAACTGCTGAGAACATGAAGGGACGCTTGTTTGCACTGGAACTCGCAGGCGGCTCGCTTTTGGACATCGGCGTTTACACCGTCTCTTTGGCATCTATGGTGTTTGGTGCGCCAACGAAAATAACGAGTTTGGCACACATCGGCGAAACCGGCGTTGATGAACAAGCGGCTATCCTTCTCGGCTACGATGCTGGGCAAATCGCAAATTTATCCTGTGCTATCACGACACGCACCTCGCAGGATGCATGCATCTTCGGCACAAAAGGCGCGATCCATATACCCAACTTCTCACGAGCGACATCCGCAACACTTGAAGTCCTTGGAAAAGCACCCGTACAGATTGAAACCCCATTCACCGACAACGGTTTTGAATACCAAGTCCTTGAGGTTAGCAACTGTCTACGAGCGGGTAAACTCGAAAGCGATGTGATGCCGTTAGATGAGTCTCTATCTATTATCAAAACTATGGATGTTGCCAGAGCACAATGGGGATTGGAGTATCCTCCGTTCGGCTCTGTTTTATAATGCAACCTTTTAGGAAATATGATATGCCCAAAACCTTGAAAGAAAAATTTTTGGATTTCTGAATCTGGAGGATCAAATGAACGCAAACCACACACAAACAATTGCGACCACAGAAGCGTTGAAAACCGCCGTTTTAGATGCTGTTGAGACGCAAAGCATCACAGATATTCACACGCATCTTTTTAGTCCGCCCTTCGGTGAGTTGTTGCTATGGGGTATAGATGAATTGCTGACGTACCACTACCTCATTGCTGAAGTCTTCCGCAAATCGGATGTCTCGTACGATCAATTTTGGGCGATGACAAAGGCAGAACAGGCTGACCTTATCTGGCAGACGCTTTTTATTGAGAACTCGCCGGTAAGTGAGGCGTGCCGAGGCGTTGTTACGACTTTAGATGCGTTGGGGTTGGACGTCGGCTCGCGCAATCTACAGGACTATCGCGACTACTTTGCGGATACAACTGTTGAGGCATTTATCAATACAGTTTTTGAGGGCGCAAAAGTCTCTAAAGTGGTGATGACAAACGACCCGTTTGATTCAGCAGAGGCACCGGTGTGGCAATCCGGCGAAACAGGAGATGCCCGCTTTGAAGCGGCACTTCGGATGGATGTCCTCATCAATACCTATCAGGAAACTGGTTACGAACACCTCCGAGGTCTCGGCTATGATGTTGATCCGAATCTATCAACAGAGAAAACCTACAAGGAAGTTCGCCGATTTTTGGAGACGTGGATTCAACGGATGAACCCGAAGTATATGGCGGTTTCGCTCCCACCGGATTTCCAATATCCAGATGATGGCGTTTTGGGGCGACTCTTTGATAACTGTATACTACCCATCTCCCGTGAATTCAATGTCCCGTTCGCGCTAATGATCGGTGTGAAACGCGCCGTTAATCCCCAACTCCAGATGGCAGGCGACGGAAGTGGGAAGGCGGATCTGACGAGTCTGGAGACGTTGCTCCGTGAAAATCCTGACAACAAGTTTCTCGTTACGCTCTTGTCCCGCGAAAACCAGCATGAGTTATGCGTCATCGGACGGAAATTCAAGAACCTGATGATATTCGGGTGTTGGTGGTTTATGAACAATCCAAGCGTGATTGAGGAGATCACACGCGAACGAATTGAGTTGCTCGGCTTGAGTGTTATCCCCCAACACTCTGATGCCCGAATCTTGGATCAGCTCGTCTATAAATGGAAGCACTCACGTGGAATTATCGCAGACGTTCTGGTGGAGAAATACCAGACGCTCCTTGATGTCGGGTGGACACTGACCGCGTCAGAAATCAAACGGGATGTCAACAATCTTTTCGGCGGCAACTTTGAGCGATTTTTAAACGGGAATTAACGAACTTGTGGTAGAATATTTGAAGGCATCTCACAGTTCAAATTATTGTGTACACGTATGGGGTCCGCTGCATGGACATTGGGTTTGTATGGGACGAAGACAAATATCAAGAAGTACAAAGGAAACACAACGTCCAGTTTTATGAGGTGGTTTCTGCGTTTGACGATCCAGATGGGTATGATGGTCCCGACCCACAAGGACATGCAGACCGGTGGATGTTCATAGGAAAGAGCATCACTGATCGGATATTGGTAATAATCTACATCCCAGAAGATGAAGAAGTCCACCGTTTAATTACAGCGTATGAAGCTAGCACGGAGGTTCGTGATGGATACTACAGAAGAAGTTGAATTTGATTATGAGGCTCACACGCGAGATAATCCGCCAGATCTATCTAAGTTTCGTCCCGCGCCTGAAGTACGTCGAGAACGACGGGAAGCCTTTAGAGCAAAATTGATCAACCATGTCAACATGGAGATTAAGCACGCCAGAAAAATGAAGCATGTTTTTATCTCTTATTGTCATGAGAACAAAACTATTGTTGATCATCTCTGCCAGGCCCTTGCCTCACAAGACATTCACATCTGGCTGGACAGAGACAATATAGGTCCCGGCACGCTGTGGAAACAAGCGATCCAGCAAGCGATTCAGCATGGAGATTTCTTTATCGCATGCTTCTCAACAGAAGTCAATACGCGTAGTCAAACGTATATGAGTGAAGAGTTAAAAGTTGCGATTGAAGAGTTACATCGGCGACCCACTGACAAGGTATGGTTTATTCCAGTAAAATTGAACGAGTGTGAGATTCCAGATATTGACATCGGGGGAGGTGAAACTTTACGAAACCTCCAATATGTTGATCTCCATGAAAATTGGGAGACAGGCATTCAACGCCTCCTTGACACTATCTCTGTCCCCTCTGTACACGACAAGAAACACAGTACTGATGCCACGACAGATGAAGGTAATGAATGTGTTCTGTTCCGCTCTGTAGATGGACAGTCCTATTTCATTCCCTTTCAAAAAGTATGCTGGGATTCAACGGAGATTTCTCTGACGCTTTGCCCTAACTCATCAGCACAAGTGGCCTTCTTGAGTAGATTGCGCACACGCTTACGCGACGTACCTGCTGGAAGTTCCATTGACCAACTGGAGGCTATCGCTTTTGCACATCAGGAAAACGCGGCATGGGTAAAACTCCGGGCGGTCGCGCAAATTTCAACTGGGTGTGAGACTGTGTGGGAGATCCGTCTCCAGGAAGAAACAGCGAGCAGTGCGTATAAAAATCGTACCGAACCTGTTATTTTGGAGCAGCTGACCTTAGATCAGGTTGCCGACTTGCGCGCTAAACGACTCCTTCTTGACGAAAAGTTAGATGCTGCCAGTTCATCCTTAACACAAACCACTGTCTTTGATCAGATGTTATTAGAGGTTCAAATTCGCGGCGAACTCTCATCGAAATATGGAAACAGGCTTCAAGCACTCACATCACCGATTCCAGAACTCTATCGGCATTTTAGAAAAACGCCGGAGAGATTCAAGAAGTTTGCTCGCCTGATTTCAGTGCTCTATTTGAAGTTGTCAGGCACAGTTGAGGATATACTTCAATTGGATGTAGAGCTTCATGATTCAGCAGGATTGCAAGTTAAATTTAAAGGAAGATGTCATCAACTTGATGTAAACGAAGAACCGGCGTTTGTTGAATTTGAGGGGAGCTGCCCGTTATCTGAGTAACCGCGAGGGAATATCACTCGATTTATTTCAGCAACTACAAGGTGTGTCTTTGCACTTTGGGCAACCTTCTGCATAGATTTGTGCTGCGTCTTCTAAAGAAATATCAAGCAGGCTCGCTAATGTGGCGAGCCATGCAAAGACATCAGCAAATTCCTCACGCAATCGTTGCAGGTCTTGTGGCTGTTTGCGAATTTCTTTTGCTAATTCGCCAACCTCCTCAACAAACCACGTAAAGGTAAGCGGTACCCCGCGCTCAGCATCGCGTGTGTAATAGATGGCTTCAATTTGCTTCTGAAACGCTTCAATTGTCATCTTTTTAATGTTCCTTGCGGTTCGGTCAGGTGGGCTTGCTGTTTCAAGTACCTTTCCGTATATCCGTCCTCCAAATGTAAAGCTAAGACAAATTATGCCATTTAAGGCATAATTTCATTACGGACTACGTTTTTGATGGCACAACCCAAAAGGTTATACTACGAGGGGACAAGTTTTTTTATCGAAAACCCGATTTTGACAACGGAAAAAATCGGAGTAAAAACCCAATAGTTAAAAAACCCGTTTGCAATCCACTGAGACAGATAATTCATGGGTGCCGCTCCCGAAAACGACCCCTTTCAATGGGGTTACATCTGCATAGTCCCTGCCCCAAGCGACAGTGATGTGTTGATCGGCGGGAATTTGGTTGTTCGTTGGATCGAAATCCACCCAGCCGAGCTGCGGGAGATAGACAGAAAACCATGCGTGGGACTCATCAGCACCCGATAACGGTTTTTTGCCAGGTAGTGGCTCTGTCTCAATATAGCCGCTAACGTAACGGGCGGCAAATCCTAAGGCGCGTAAGCAGCCAATGCCGAGATGCGCGAAGTCTTGACAGACTCCTCGACGGTATTTTAGCACATCTGCGAGTGGGGTCGCTATTGTTGTGAAATCAGGGTCATAGATGAAATCAGTGTAGAGGCGGGTGCTTAAATCTTCAACGGCTTCCAGTAACGGCCGTCCGCTGGTAAACGATTGATCGGCATAAGCATGGAGTTCGGACATCGCTGGAATCATTGGCGAATTAAGAATGTACTGCCGTATCTCCAGAGTTTCTGGATCCTGATCCGTTTGGAGCTGCTGGCGAACATCCTCCCAAGCGAGGTGCTCAGCGAAATTCAGTTGCATCTCTCCACTTCTGACATCCACACTACTTGTGACTGTAACGGTGAGTTGATTGTGGGGCTGCTGGATTGTGAAATAGTAGACGGTGTTTCCGAAAAAGTCCTGACGTTCTCGACACTCCCTCGGTTCAGGTTCAACAGTGAATTGACTGTCACTACAATGCTGATACGCATAATTCCGTGGGGTCAAACGCGCTTCGTTATAACAGAGGTTCACAGGGTGGGTATAGCTGTATTCGGTCTTATGGATAATCTTATAGTTCATAGGTTATCAGTTGTTGTTAACTGTTGAGGTCTTTGAATATGGCTGAAATAGGTATTCGTCAGGACATCAGAAGTATCAACGAGTATCTGTGCGGGGCGGGCCAGGAGTTTTTGT
>JAPPDN010000008.1 GCA_028824575.1 Candidatus Poribacteria bacterium
AGCGTAATGGCACCATTTATGCCGATTAGTGTCTTCCCATTCCCCGATTCATCTTGAAAATGATCTGACCCTTCCTCGTCATTAAAATCCCAGAACGCTAACGTGTGCACATCACTCTCGAAACGATGCGGCGGTTCAAACGGCCAGGGACCCCGCTCGGCAGGTAAATCATATCGAGCAATATTGGAAAATCTTATCGCATCAATCGCGCCATGAAAGTACGTCTCTCGGGCTAACACTCGCCCATCCCTATTGATTATTAACTTATCTTCAGCATAGCCGCCGACGAAGAAATCTTTAAACCCCTCACGGAAAAAGATCTCCGCAGCTACGACGTTCATAAAGTCACGTTTCGCGCCTCGAAGAATTTGATCGTTGTACGCCAAGTAAATCGTGCTGTCCGCGAAAATGACTGCCAGATAGTTCCATTGATCCGTCTTGATGACAGCATCAATACCTCTGACACCGTTTGCTGCCGCGCCTTCAAGATATGCTAAGCCGTAGGAACAGACTTGATCCTTCTTACCGATCCTACCTCCACAATCACCTGCCGTCAATCCGAAAGCAACTTGCTGACTCAGAATGACACCTTTCTCTCCTTGCTCGGGTCGAGATTTCGGATAGAACCACACCTCAGCTGTAAACGCATCGGTATCTCTCGGAAAAATATACCCGTGTTCGGCAAGTGAGAGAATCGCATAGTCATCCTCACCATCCAGCACCAAAACACCACCCGAAGGCTCGAAAGAAAATACAGGAAAAACTAAACTCAGCAATAACACCACACTGAGTAGCAGTTTACAGCTCATATACATCAGAAATCCTGAAAGTAAATTGGTTCGTCGTCGCGCAATTCTGCGGTGTACCCGCCTACCCCCTTGATAAGGGGGGATAAAGGGGGGTTGCAACGTACATTATTGCGTATTACGTAAGTTCTAATAAAGTAACGCGACACGCTTCACACCCTCTATTATTAAAGACGAATTTTGAGTCAGAAAAGATGCATCATAAAAAAAAAATCGAATACCAACGCCACAAATCCATATAACCAGTAAAATAGGAGTCTCTCAAACTCGTAAAAAAAATCGCGAATAATCCAGTGAACACCTTTAGAAAAGCCACACACTACCAAACTATTTGAAAACTGCCCTTTGACAATTTAGGTTCTTTATGATATACTATAACTTACTTTTGAGTAGTATATATTAAGTACATTTTTACCATCATCACAATTTATCCGTCCGCGAATTCATGGAGTTTACATCACGTAATTGGAAAACATCTTGACTGATGGATTACGATAAATCGGTTAATCGGTTCGTAGAGATATAAAACATGGCTAAATCCGTCAAAGCACTCATTACGCCAGAAGTCCTTAAGTGGGCGCGTGAAAGACGCATCAGATTAGAGATTGACCACGCGGCAAAAAAATTAAAGATAGAACCCGAATGCCTTGAGGCATGGGAAAACGGGACAGAGCAACCCACTATCGCACAATTAAAAAAAATTGCCAAACTCTACAGAACCCATATCTCTATCTTTTATCTGCAAAAACCGCCTACCGATTTCCAACCGCTTACAGATTATCGGGTACTGCCTGAACAGTTCGCAATTGATACGGAGCAGGTCTATAGGTTAAACGCCAATATCATTGAAGCGTATGAAAGGCGTGAAGTTCTCATTGAACTGTACGAATTGTTAGAGGAAGTACCACCTGAAGTTACTTTGGACATTGACAGACACGAAAGCCCAGTACAAATAGCAGAAAAAATAAGGGAATTTCTCGAACTCAATAGATCACAATTACGCGAAGCAAACGATCCTTATGCAGCACTGAAATTTTGGAAACAGACTGTTGAAACAAAAGGCATCTTGGTCTGCCAAACCTCTGTGAATACACATCTTTCTGTTGAATTAGCAACAGCGCGTGGATTCTGCATCGCACAGAGACCTTTTCCTGTTATCGTCGTAAACCCGAAAGACAGTCCGTATGGACGCATCTTCACACTCATCCATGAGCTGGTCCATATTGCCCTCGGGGAAAGCGTCATCCAGAACACGGGTTTTGAAGCAGCAAACTCCCCGAATTTAGATCCAATTGAAGTCTTTTGCAATCAGGTAGCTGCTGAGGTTTTAGTCCCAAAAAATGAATTGCTTAAAAAAATAAATTTGGAGACACTTCAAGAAGATCTAACCGGAACCTCCAAATTCTTTCATGTCAGTCCCGAAGTGATTATGCGGCGATTGCTAACACTGGAAATAATCTCGCGACGTAACTACCAAACGTATAGAAGCCAGCAATTGGCAAAGTATAGGGACGCTCCAAGACGAAGTGGTGGAGCTGTGCCTTACCCTAATCGGCTTCTCAATACCTCCGGTGAGCATTTCGCACGAACCGCCTTCACGGCTTATTATGAACAGAAAATTACGCGCGCTGAACTCGCCTCTGTTCTTTCTAATTCCGACACAAAACACCTTGCTAAAATTGAGAGTGCTATCTTTGTATGAATTCGTTGTTTAATCATGATCAGGTAATTTATAGTATTGACACGAGCGCGCTGATTGCTGCCTTTCATGAACGATATCCAATCGAAAATTTTCCCGCTTTGTGGCGTGAGATTGAAACTCTCATAAAAAATGGCCGACTGAAAATGTCACAAATTGTTTTTGAGGAGGCGATGAGAGATACGGAAATCAAGCAATGGTGTGATGAGAACCAATTAAAGCCAGATTTTCAAATGCCAATTGATGAATCAGTACAGGAGAAAGTCAGTAAAGTGCTATCGGAATTCCCCAGATTGGTGGACAATCGGACAGGGAAGTCAGGAGCAGACCCGTGGGTTGTTGCTTTAGCACTCACCGATGAAAATTATATTGTCCTAACCGAAGAGAACCCTACATACAGTAAGAACAGACCCAAAATTCCTGATGCCTGTACACATTTCCATGTAGAGTGTATCAAAATAGTAGACTTGATAAAAAGAGAAAATTGGATATTTGAATAGCCAGAAAACAATATTGCGCTTGATCTAAAATCGTAGATATGCTACATTACTGAGAAATTTACGGAGATGGAGCCTAAAACACGTGAATTCGCCCAACCGCCCAAATCAAGATGCCCTCTATCAAGCACTCAATATCTATTGCGATGCGATGCGTCCGTTTATTCTCAGAAACCTAAAAACGGTGCATAGCTTATCACCAGAAGATCAATTTCAAAATGAAGCGGATATAGACTTTGGCGACTTCCCACATCTCTTCAGAAAGTACTGGCACGATGCCTTTAAACAACGCTTCGATCCAGATCGGGATGTTCGCAGTGCTGTGGGCATAATAACTGAAGCGCGAAATAACACCTTTCATACTGAAACAGAAGACCTCACATCGGGCTACGCCTTGGCTCGGCTTCACGAAATTGCCGATATACTGGGACAAATCAACGCCACTGAACAAAAACAAAAAGTCGAAGTCATCCGTGATAAGGTGTTAGCCAATGCAGTGCATACTCCAGAGGCAAAGCCGCCACTACCACGCCGAAAGGCTACTGACCTCACTCCGTGGCGCGATGTTATACGTCCTAATACTGATGTCATTCAAGGGACTTTCCGGAAGTCAGAATTCGCTGCGGACCTTCAAGAGGTATTTGAGGGAAGAGCGAAAACCCCAGAATACGGCGAAACCGAAATTTTCTTCAATCAGACCTACATCACTCCCGGACTCCGTCAATTGTTAGTCAACACCTTGAAACGCCTCGGCGGTAAAGATGGTGATCCAGTTATCCAACTCAAAACCGGCTTCGGAGGCGGAAAAACGCATAGCCTCATCGCTCTCTATCACCTCATTACGGGGATTAACATCCTGAGAGCACTTCCACCGGAGAATAAATATGATCGACTGCGTGCAGAAATTGAAGGCATTCTAAACGAAGCAGGATGCGATACCGACACACTCCTCAACGCTAACGTTTCTGTTCTTGTTGGTACCTATCTGTCAACGACCGATGCAGATGAAACGCAACAAGGTGACCCACTCAATACGCTCTGGGGAAAGATGGCAGAGCAGCTCGGTGGGCAAGATGCCTATAATATCATAAGAGAAGCCGCATTTGAAGGGATCGCCCCTGGCGGAAACCAGTTAGACGCACTCTTTGAACACGTCGGACCCTCTGTTATCCTAATGGATGAACTCGTCGCTTACGCCCGTAACGTACAAGGCGTTACACAAGAGAGCATTTATACCTTTTTTCAAGCGGTTACCGAGTCTGTAAAGAGAACTAAAAATGTCACACTCGTTGCAACGCTGCCAGAGGGACAAGTCCAAGCGGGCGGCGAAGGTGGCATGACTGTTCTTGATACCCTTGAGTCCATTCTTGAGAGGGTTGATGCTGTTTCTATCCCCTTGGAAGTGGATAACGCATTTGAGGTGGTGCGCAGGCGGTTATTCGGTAGTGTCATTGACGAAACTGAGCGAGACCTAACTTGTGAAGCGTTCCGAAAGATGTATCAGAACTCGCGTAGTGAATATCCGAATAATGTCAGCGACCAACACTATCTGCAACGAATGAAAGATTGCTACCCGATCCACCCCGAAATATTCGACCGACTCTTTGAGGACTGGGCAGTCATCCCCGGATTTCAGCGCACCCGTGGAGTCCTACGCATCATGGCAACCTGTATTTCCCGCCTCTACCAAGAACAGGACCCATCTCTTTTGATAATGCCTGCAAACCTTACCTTGGATGATCCCGCGCTCGCCGATGAATTCACAAGGCTGCTCGCAAGGTCCGGTGGAAATTGGGACCCCATCATAAAAGAAGTAGACAGCCACGGCTCCCGTACCGACCAAATTGATCGAAATTCTCAAAGTTTTATTGAAGTGGGGAGTGCAGCACGGCGTACCGCTCGCACGATATTTCTCGGTAGTGCAACTGGTCGTGCGGTCAAGGGTATATCTCAGCAGCAGATTCATCTCGGAGTCGTCGAACCCGGACAAGGCGTTGCAGTTTACAATGACGCACTTAGCAGAATGACAGGCAACCTCTATTTTCTCTACAACCTTGACGATAGATATTACTTCCATACGCAAGAAAATTTGAACAAGGTCGCCATAGATCGCGCAGCGGAGTACACCGAAGACGATATCCACGGCGAGATTGTTTCACGATTGCAAAGGGCAATCGGAAGTGATTCGAGTGTTCAGGTCTGCCCAACATCTCCAAGCCTCGTAAAAGATTCGGAGACCGTTCAGTATGTCATTCTTCCGCCACAGGCATCTCTACCTAGCCGCGAAAAGGAGACCGATGTCGCCGGTGAAGCAGCACGCAAAATTCTCGAATACAGCGCGGACAGTGAGAAACAACGTACCTTCAGGAATACCCTCCTCTTCATTGCAGCACGGCGAGACGACATCCGAGAACTGAGAAACCTTATAAAAAACCACCTCGCGTGGAATTCTATCATGAACGGAGATGTTCTACACGGGGCACTCACTAACCTTGAAGGGGCAAGGTTAGATCAAACGAAGGAAAATCTCGAATCTGCCGAAGATGCAGTAACAAACGCCTTGTTCAAGGCATATCGATGGGCCCTCACGCCCTTCCAAACAGACGAGCGGGAGGCTGCATACGACTTCTCTACTGCTGAGACAAGACCCGAAGATGGCAGAATTATGAAACGTCTCCGAGACAAATTCATTGACGACGACGCAATTGTCACAAAAATAGCCCCGGATATCTTCGCTGCAAAACTGCAACAATACGTCTGGAGTAGTGACACCTATCAAGACCACATTGAAATAGAACGTCTCTGGGAACTGATGGCGCAAAACGTCTATATGCCACGCCTGAAAGATCGGAATGTCTTGGCGACGTGTATTAGAGACGGTGTCGAAGCAGGCGCATTTGGATACGCTAGGGCATATCAGGATGGCGATTACCAAAACTTCCGTTTTGAAGAACAGGTTGGTGGGCTCCGAATAGATAAAGGTACCCCCGCTGTCCTCATAACCCCTGAACTGGCAAAGTTACTCAAGGAGGAAAGAGACAAGCAGCAGAAACCTCCGGACACTCCCGAACCAGCACCAGGCACAGGAAAGAAAACCAACGGTGGGACGACCAGCCCTGGGATCAAACCTTCACAAGCACAGGGACCTACACATATTGTTGTTACCAAGGCTCTGCAATTAGAACTATCGTTTAGCGACGAAATTGACATCATCCAAGACGAAATTGCCCGAACCCTACAAGCAGATGGTGGAAATGTGAAAATTGAAATTACTATTACTGCTGACAAATCAGACGGCTTTTCCGAAAATACCACCCGCGCCGTCAAGCAAAACAGCGAACACCTCAACGCCGAATTCAAAAGTGATTAAAAGTATCCCAGAACGAGACAATTGATATATACAAATTTCCAGTAAATGAAAAGTCCTTGAAACCTTAACGCAAAAATCCAATGGATACAATATGACCAATTACCGAAAAAAACTCATTGAGGTCAATATACCCCTTCAAGCCATTAACGTAGAGTCCGCAAAAGACGCATCGCTCACACATGGACACCCTTCAACACTCCATCGCTATTGGGCACGCCGCCCCCTCGCCGCGTGCCGTGCGGTTATTTTCGCTAGCATGGTGGACGATCCCTCCGAATGCCAAGATGAATTCCCAACCGAATCGGAACAGAACGCCGAACGCAACCGACTCCACAACATCATTAAGCAACTCGTGGTATGGCAAAATAGCAATGATGAAAACCTCTTGAAAGACGCACGTTATGAAATTGCCTTCTCCGCTGCACGCAACAACGGCAAAGACCTAACTGCCTTTCGCTCGAGATTCCAGAACGATCCAAAGGCGGTCCTAAAATACCTTCATGACCACTGTCCTGCTGTCTACGATCCATTTTGTGGTGGAGGCTCCATCCCCCTTGAAGCACAACGCTTGGGATTGCGTGCCCGTGCTTCCGATCTGAATCCGCTGGCTGTCCTCCTCAACAAAGCAATGATTGAATTGCCTCCCAAATTTCATGACCAAAATCCGGTCAATCCCGATGCGGATCCGCTGGGAATGTTCACTGGCACAGGTAGAAGACGAACGCGTTTGCCGTGGAAAGGCACCGCTGGTTTGGCAAACGATATCCGCTACTACGGCACGTGGATGCGTGAGGAAGCATATAAACGTATCGGACATCTATACCCGAAAGCACAATTGCCAGATAGCACCTCTGCTACTGTAGTCGCGTGGCTCTGGGCGCGCACAGTCCCTTGTATTAACCCCGCCTGCGGTCTTCAGATGCCGCTGATGACAACCTTCCAATTGTCAAAAAAAAGAGGCAGCGAGCACTGGATTAAACCCGTTGTTGACAGAGAATCCAACACGATTTCGTGGATTGTGCAAACCCATAATGAGGGAATCCCGAAGCCCACCGTGAGCAGAACGGGGGCATATTGTTGTGGATGCGGGACTGCTGTCAAGTTAGATTATGTCCGAGAACAAGCAAAAGCAGGCAAAATAGGACAAACAATGACAGCGATAGTTGCTGAGGGAAATCGCAAAAAATTGTTCCTTTCGCCCACTGATGCACACATTCAAGCAGCCCGGTCTGTTGAACCGCCGGGGCGACCAAGAGGTGAATTACCGAATCAAGCTCTGGGGTTCAGAGTTCAAAATTATGGATTTACACAATGGCACCAGCTTTTTACTGAAAGACAACTTACCATGTTAACTGTCTTCAGTGATCTGCTATCAGAGTTTCAAGCATCTATTCGTGTAATAGACGAATATGCCAAGGCGATTTGTACCTACCTTGCCCTCGCTATCGGAAGAACCGCTGAGAGCAGTTGCAGTTTTACATGGTGGGAGAACTTAGGCGAAAAGATTCCACCACTTTTTTCAAGCCAGAAGATTTCGATGACGTTGGATTTCGTAGAAGCAAACCCGTTCTCCTCTTCAACACAGAACTGGATAGCACAAATTGAGTGGATTGCTAAAGTTATTGAGAATTTACCTAGTCCGACAAACTCTGGAGAAGTATATCAAGCAAATGCATGTACTACCCCCTATGCACAAGACAATCCTGTTGTCATCACAGATCCACCCTACTATGACAATATAGGATATGCGGACCTTTCGGAATTTTTTTACGTTTGGTTGAGACCACTTTTACGCGACATCTATCCCGAGTTGTTCGCTGGTATGATGACCCCAACGGCTGAGGAGATAACCGCCAGTCCACGGTTTGAAGATCCGACACAACATTTTGATAAGCTCTTGGGCCAGGCACTCCTGCAGATTCGCCGATCCTGCTCAACTGAAT
>JAPPDN010000503.1 GCA_028824575.1 Candidatus Poribacteria bacterium
CCGATGTAGCAGGCGATGAAGAAGAGGGCGAAGTAGTAGATGATCGGATGGATCTCTTTGCTACGTCCGGTTACTAATTTGAGGAACGCTAACGAGATAACGCCGAAACCGATGCCGTCTGTGATGCTGAAGGAGAGCGGCATCATGATCATCGTGAGGAACGCCGGGATCGATTCTGTGATGTCTTCCCAATCAATCTGGCTGATGTTTCTAAGCATCAACCCACCGACGACGATAAGTGCTGGCCCAATAATCGGATTGATGGGATAGCCGCCGCCGACAATCTTAATGAGTGGGATGAAAAGGAGGGCACCCAACATGAAAATCCCAGTGAAGACAGCGGTAAGACCTGTGCGTCCACCTTCAGCAATCCCGGTTGCACTTTCGATGTAGCATGTCACGGTGGAAGTGCCGAGGCAAGCACCACCAGCGGTACTGGCTGCGTCCACCATAAGTGCGCGTCGGGCTTTGGCGAGTTTTCCGGCTTCCATGAGTTCCGCTCTATAGCCGATAGCGGTAAGTGTGCCGATGCTATCAAACATGTCGATGGCAAAGAACACAAAGATGACCGGAATGAGGTCCAGTTTGGCGAAGATGTTCGGGAACTGTAATTTAAAGAGCGTTGGTGTTGAATCCGGTGGAAGCGCGGCGATGCCCTCGTAGCTAACGAATCCGAAGATAAGGTTAGCACCCGTTGTGATAAGGATACCAATCAGAATCGCGCCTCGTACTTTACGTGCCATGAGTGCGAGTATGACCGCGATGCCGAAGAGTGCGAGAAGAATATGTTTAGAGTCGAGTTCTCCTCGCGTTATAAACGTGGCGGGATCTTTTGTAATGATTCCACTCATCTGTAGCCCGATAAAGGCAATGAACAGTCCGATTCCAATGGCAATCGCGTTTTGGAGCGAGGGCGGAAGCGCGTTCATGACGGCTTCTCGTATTCCTACAAATGAGAGGATAAGGAACAGCATCCCTGCTATGAAAACGATGCCTAATCCTTCCTGCCAGGATAGACCTACACCGCTGTTGCTACAAACCTCAAAGGCAAAATAGGCGTTAAGCCCCATCCCGGGCGCTAATACGACGGGATAGTTCGTAAGAAACGCCATCAGGAATGTTGCAATTGCACTGGATACGCAGGTCGCCACCATGACAGCCCCAGGGTTCATACCAGCGGCTGAGAGGAAATTGGGTTGCACGAAAATAATATAGGAAATCGTCATGAAATTCGTAAAACCTGCGACCAATTCGCGTCTCACCGAAGTGTTATGATTTTTTAGCTCAAATAGCTTTTCTAACATCTTTCCTCCTTGTTTCAGTCAGTTAGTGTAGGCAGTTATGAAAAGTTTGGCTGGAGTACACCATAGGGCAATTGTTCCCCCTTTAACCCTGCAAGTAAATTCTCCATCGCCATGGTTGCCATTTTCATCCGTGTTTGGACAGTCGCACTACCAAGGTGCGGTGCGATGAGGACATTGTCTAAACTGAGGAGCGGGTGATCGGTATTGATCGGTTCCGGTTCGGTTACGTCAACGGCAGCCCCAGCAATTTGCCCTTGCTTGAGCGCGTCGTATAGGGCATAGTGGTCAACGACGGGACCTCTGGCGATGTTGACTAAAATAGCAGTGTCTTTCATCAACGCAAGTTCCGCTTTGCTGATAAGATGTGTTGTCTCGTCGGTCAGTGGCACGTGGAGCGACACGAAATCGGAGGCTTGCAGCAGTTCTTCAAATGCTACGTATTCTACGCCGAGTTCCTGTTCCCAATCGGGTCGGCGTTCGCGTTTGTAATAAAGCACGCGCATATCAAACGCTTTCGCGCGCTTGGCAACAGCGTAGCCAATTCTACCCATACCAACGATCCCTAACGTTGCGTGATGCACATCGGTACCCCAGAGGATATTCGGATCGTAATACTTCCACTGCTTGGACACTTGAACATGATTATATGCCGGGACAATGTTTCGTGCAGTGGCGAGCAGGAGTGCCATCGTCATGTCAGCGGTGGTATCACTGAGGACACCGGGTGTGTGTCCAACTGCGATGCCGCGTTCTCTGCAAGCCTCGACATGGACGTGGTCATAACCGACCCCGACGACGGAGATCGCTTTGAGGTTTGGTGCAGTCGCGATCATCTCTGGAGAGACGGGTTCGTGTCCATAAGTCATTAACCCGTCAAGCGGCGGAATTCTTTCGGCGATAGGCGGTAAGATAGCACTCGTATGCCACATATCAACTTCGCATTCTTCCGCGATTTTCGCACGAATTTCTTCCGGGATAGGTCGGGTGATAAAAACTTTAAATCCTGACAAAGCGTTCCTCCTTTTGTGGGTTATGATCTACGATAAAAGATACGTATCGGTGTGCCGTGGAATCCGAATTCTCTGCGAATATTGTTGACGAGGTATGCCTCATACGGTTGACCGACCCGGTTTACGTTTCGTCCGAAAATAAGGAACGTCGGTGGTTTCGTCTCGACCTGCGTAATGTATTTCAGCGCGGGACGTACACCTTTGACACGTGGCGGCGGATGTGCGTTTCGTAATTCCAGCAGCAATTCGTTGAGTGCGGGTGTCGGGATATGCGTGCAATACTCTCGATGAACTTCTAAGGCTGTCGTTAATATTTGGGTAACGCGTTGCCCTGTAGCAGCAGAGACGAAGACGCGTGGCACATAATCGAGTTGCGGGAGTTGGATGTCAAGTTTCTCCATAAACGCAGGGTGTGTTGCGTTATCCTTTTCAATCAGGTCCCATTTATTCATGACTAAAACAGAGGCTTTGCCTTGTCGTTCAATGAACTTGGCGATCGTCTTGTCTTGTTGTGCTGCCTCTTGGGTTACATCCAGTACGAGAACAGCAATATCGCTTTGGCGGATACTATGTATGGCGCGTTTGACAGTTGCGGATTCAAGTTCGTCATTGATCGCCGATTTGCGTCGCATTCCGGCTGTGTCAACGATTTCAAAGGGGATATTGTCGTGAACGATTTGGATATTCACAGCGTCGCGCGTCGTGCCGGGTCGGTCATCAACAATCATTCGCTCTTCACCTAATAAGTTGTTGATAAGCGACGATTTTCCGACGTTGGGTCTGCCGACAATCGCGATTTTTATGGTGCCGGATGTATCGTATAGTGTTTCGTCGGTTTCTGGTAGGCTGTCTACGACAAGATCGAGGAGTTCTCGAATCCCGTCGTTTTGAACGCACGATGTCCATATCGGTTCTGGGAATCCGAGTGCGTAGAACTCTGCGGCTTCATTACGGAACCGTTCGGTATCTACCTTATTGACGACGAGGAAGATGGGTTTATCGGTTGCCCTGAGTTTATCGGCGACGGTTCTATCGTGTGGCATGATACCGGTACGTGCGTCAACAACGAACAGTATAAGGCTTGCTTCATCCAAAGCGGTATCTACCTGCGATTGGACGTTATCGATAAGTCGATCGTCTGGATCAATGTCCAATCCACCGGTATCAACGACAGTAAAAGCGCGGTCTGCCCATTCCACGTCTGCGTAATTCCTGTCGCGAGTTACACCGGGTGTGTCATGGACGACAGCGAATTTACGTGAAGCTCTCGGTCTTCTTGTATTGACGGGTTTGTCGTTCGCTTCGGGTTCGGCATCATCGTTTGTGTAAGGCAGCGTTAGGGGTGCCGATGCAGTGATTCTATTGAAGAGCGATGATTTCCCGACGTTGGGTCTGCCGACAATCGCAACAATGGGGCGTCTGGTTTCCATTTTTTTTTATTTCCTTGCGGATAATTTCCACTGTTGGTTACTTGACAGTTTCCGCGTTACCAGCGAAGCCACAATTAGGTTGGCTTTCCAAGCGTCGTTCTGTCGCCGGAAACGGCAATAACCGATTTTATCACAACAATGGTAGGAATTGCAAGCAATACTCCCCAAAAACCGAGTACGGCTGCACCGACAATCACTGCGAACATAATCAACAACGGGTCTACATCAATGGCATCGCTCATGATTTTTGGGGAGATGAGCGAATTATCGATTGCCTGAATACCGAGGATGGCACCCAACACAAATGCGCAGCGAATGAGGAAATCGATCTCCCCGAAATCTCCAGCTGCCAACCCCATGAGCATCGCTACAAACGCGAAAGCACCACCGATAAAGGGACCGAAGGTCGGTATAGCATTACAGATGCCAGCAAGTATACCGATAACTAAAGCGAAGGGAACACCGATGACACTGTAAGCAATAGAGGAAATTATTGAGACGATTGTGATGACTGTGACGAGTCCTCTTAGAAACTCTTGTAGATTCTTGTCAATTTCACGCAGATATGCTTTGGCAGCGTCACGATGCGTTTCAGGCACAAGCGTGAGGAAACTCCTGAAATAGTTATCGAACGATTGGTTGGCATACACAAACACGATGAGTGTCAGTGACAGAGTCGCTAAAAAACCGCCAAAGCCAAAAGCGATTGAACTTGCGAACTGAAATCCCTCTTTGACGACCTCGCCACCGGTCTGGGCAATTGTCGGTATTCTTTCCGTCAAATACGATTTTGCCTGTTCAACAATAGGTTGGTCCTCGTAGGCGTGGCTGATGCCTTCCCTGTATGTTGTAAAGGTTCGCCATCTGCGGGTGGCGGTAGGGCGATTCCAGATAGCCGTGCTGTTCCCAACGTACACTCCAGAGGGTGCAGCGGCTAACAGTGGGGTTGCTGGTGTCCCAGAAATTACAGGTGTCCTTTCCGTTTTTCGCCAGTCATGACGATTCCATTCATAGAGTCCATCCGGAGTGTTAGCATATAATTCGATTGCGCTGCCATTTGTGTCACCTGTTGTTTCATCGCCACCTGCCAGTGCATAAACTACCTTTTCTATTTTAGTGAGTTCTTCCCATCCGAGAGAAGAACCTTTTAGGTGCCAATGCACTGTTGTGCTTATAGATGAGGTGTTAGTTTGTTGTAAAGCGGTTTCCGTTTCGGTTTCCCGTACAACAGACGCGGTATCTGTCTGTTCCGACTGTTCTGCCGAAGGAATCGCATCAGTTTCCGCGACTGTAGTTTCGGTTTCCTTTTGTTCTAAGGCGATTTCTGTGTCGATCTGTGCTGTACTGGCGACATAAGTTACGCGATCGCCATTTCTATCTGTAGTAGAGATAATACTCACAACAGACCTGTCACTGTAAATATTAGGCGCGACCGGGTTCCATGTTTCGCCTGCGTCGTTACTTGCGTAAAGTCCTTTCTGTGTCCCAACGTAAATCTGTGTGTCATCCCAGTGTGGAACGTTGATGGCTTGGATAGACAGTGTATCAAACGGGGTATCTTCCATTTTATGCCATATCTGTGTTGAACTTGCGTCGTTTTCGTCAGCAGGTAGTGTTTTATAGTAGCGATATAACCCACTTTGCGTGCCAGCGTAGATAATGTTTTCACTCGCTGTGAGTCCTTGTATCGGTTTCCCGAGGAGCCCGCCGTTGGTGATACCGATAGGAGAGGGTTTCCCCTCAGTGTCTGGTCGCATTTCATAGATCCCGTGGTTCGTGCCGAGATAGAATGTTTCTGCGGGAGGATTTTCTTCGTTGCTTTCGGCACCATCGTCTTCATCAGCACGCGGATTAACACTGATAGCGACTGCTGTAAAGGTTTCACCGATAGCGTGCGGCAGAACAGTTTCATGGTAAAACTTCAGTAACCCAATCCCCATCTGGCTGGCTTGTCTACTCACCTGTTTGCCGGTATAGAAAAGCACACCGCCACAGACGAGCACAATCACAGTGGTTGCGATGCCGCGTTGGTATTGCTTTTTAAAGGGGAGCGCGTTCCAGAGGAACCTGAAGACGTAAGCGAAACCGAACCCCAAAATGAAAGGCATCAGTACACCCAACAAGCGTATAAAAACCCAGACGCTTATCATTATGATTTCCAGTATAACGATGCTTCTTATATCGATCCAACGATAAATACGCGTGAGCAACACAATCAGCAATATCGGGACTACCGGATGTAGCAGCATCGTTCGACTGCCGTTGGAACTGTTGCCTTTGTAATAAGCGAAAGCGATCCATACAGCAGCGAGTACGACGCTGATGATTGCGAGGATTGTTGCACCGCTGAGTACCGGTTTTTGTGGGTTCGGTTCGTTTTGTGTGTCCATGATGTTATAGTTATCAGAGGAAATGGTTATCAGTTATCAGTCGTCAGTTATCAGAGGAAATAGTTATCAGTTATCAGTTATCAGTTACAAGAGGTTTTTGACGACCCTAAAGTCTCTTTCTGACAACCGAAAGGTTTTTCGCAGAAAAACCGTACTGACGACTTTAACCAAGAACTCGTCTACAAATACTTTTGCTAAGGCGCGAGTTCTTGGTTAAAACTATTCTTTCTGAAAACTGAAAGGTTTTTTGAAAAAAAACCGAACCGATAACTGAAAACTAATTACGATGTTGCTGGCACTTCGGTTGCATTTCCGTCTCTGGATTCATACGCCTCAATTACGCCTGCGCCGATGCTGTCGCCCCAGACGTTAACTGTGGTACGGAACCGGTCGAGTAGCCAATCAATAGAGAGAATAAGTGTTATACCCTCCACTGGGAGATCCACGGCTCTCAGCACAATAACCATTGTGACGAGGCCCGCTTCTGGAATTCCTGCAGCACCGATGGCTGCCAATGTCGCAGTCAGTACGACGACCACCTGTTGCGCTGGATCCATGGAGATCGCATAGACTTGGGCGATGAACATGACAGCGACCGCTTCATAGAGCGCAGTGCCATCCATATTAATGGTTGCTCCCAACGGAAGAACGAAACTGGAAGTCCGACTGGAGACACCGTTCTGATTTTCGACACCTTCCATCGTTAGCGGGAGGGTTGCACTGGAACTTGCTGTCGAAAAGGCGTTGAGTAAAGCGGTTGCCATGCCTCTGAAGTAGTTCAGCGGATTTCTGCGTGCAAGCAACAGAAGCAGGACTGGTAAAGCAATAGCACCGTGTACGCCGAGCCCTAAGACGACTGTCGCACTGTACTTGCCCACGGCGACAAGTTCGGGCCAGAAACCCGCAAAGCCTTTTGCCTCGCCAATTCTGCCTGCGATTAAACCGAAGATACCGAGCGGTGCGACATACATGATCCAGTGAACGAGTTTCATCACCGCCTCATTTAGCCCCGAAATCACAGCAACGACCGGTTTGCCAATATCACCCAACATGGACAAAGCGGCACCGATGAGGAGTGAGAAAAAGATTAAAGGCAGAATGTCGGTATGCACCATCGCTTTGAAGACGTTTGACGGGATCATCCCCTCTTTGCCGGTCTCTTCGTTACCGAGGAATACCTCTTTGATGGTGCTGCCCATCGTCTTTTCCATTTTGCCGGACACGCTTGTGGCAATCGGTAGGTTGATGTTAATGCCTGTACCTGTGTTTTGGGGTTCTATCGTTTCAAGACGACCCTCAATGAATAATAGGCGTTCACCGGTGTCTGTTGTGACGTAACGCGCATCCTCCGATAACGGTTGCCACGACTCCACTGTGGCTGTTGTCCCGGAAATTGATTTCACTTCGCCACGTAGGTTTTGATCGGCGAGCGTGATGACGTATTTATTGTTATATGTCCGATTGAATTCGCCGCTCATCTCAACAGTGAGCATCTCGGTGCCAGACAATGTGTAACTCAGATCAGGACGTTCTTCACCTTGTGATAGTCCTTTTCCCGGCGAGATGATGTTCACAAGAATCATCCCGATAACAACGGAGATGGCGGTTGTTGCCATGTAATACAGGACGGTTCGTCCGCCGATGGAACCAATGTTGCGGATGTCGCCTAAATTGGTTATCCCAACGATCATAGACAAGACAACAAGCGGCACGACTATCATCTTCAAGAGGTTTAAGAATACTTCACCGAGTATCGTTGTGTGGACTGCGAAGTCTGGTGCGTAACCACCGATAATTGCGCCAGCAACAATCGCAATGATAATTCCGTAGAGTAGACCGAGGCTAACTTTTGGTTTCTGTTCGTTTTCATTTTCGTTCATAGGTTGACTCCTGTTTTAGTTGTCAGTTATCAGTACGGTTTTTCTGCGAAAAACCTTTCAGTACTCAGTACTTAGTCAAGAAGAGACTTCGCTGACAACTGAGTACTTGTTTTACTTGCGTATCAGCATTTTCCGGGTGGCGTTAAAGTCGCCTGCTGTGACGGAGTCGCGTGTGGACTCCGTGGACAATGTATAGAAATAGATACCGCTCGCGACAGATTCACCGACTTCGTTTTTGCCGTCCCAATACGCCGCACGGGTGCGGGTTTGGT
>JAPPDN010000175.1 GCA_028824575.1 Candidatus Poribacteria bacterium
CATGCATCAACACCGAGGTAGACTGTACTTGATGTGGATAATACCAGAAGATTTATCAACACAGCCAGCGAGAAAGGGATACTAATGCTCACCAACGCCCCTAAAAACTTGCCAATCAGTACGGTGTGGCGCGGCACTGGATTGGCTAACATCAATCGAAGCGTGCCGCGTTCACGTTCACCAGCAACGGAATCGAACGTAAACAGAAGTGCTATCAGACTCAACACATAACCAATCACAAATGCCCAATCTACTTTCGTAACGTCAGGACGGATATTTGTCAGATTTGGGGTTGCAGCTGGGTACCGCATCTGCCAGAAACTCTTTAGATATCCGAAGTCCCAAAAGTGGTGATGTACCTCAACAGCACCTGCCAGAAAGGGATCGCCTCCTTCGGCAGAGAAGTGAAGAGGCGATGGTTTTTTGTAAAGCTTTCCGGGGCCTTTTTGTGCGAGTTCATATAAACTATCCGCCCGCGCCTCTAAAACATTACGGGCATCCGTGACAGAGGCGAGATACTTCTGTACTCTCGCTGGTTGCTCTCGGAGATATACACCAGCGTTTGTTAGCATTAACCCGAACAGTAGCACGGTTGCCAAGGCAAACCGGAGGCTATTTAAGTTATCGTAAAGTTCTCGTTTTGCGATATGCCAAATCATTTTTGGTTCTCGGTTATCAGTTATCAGTTTCCAGTTAAGAAGCCATCCAAGAAGTCATCATTCATAGTAAAGTTTAGAATTAATAGAATACTCTGTGTCGGTTCGGTTAGGAAACCGAACCTACCGGGGGCTGAAAGTGTCTTTTTATTTTTAGGTTTCACTATAGTTTTCAGTTACCAGTCATCGGTTATCCGTTAAAAGACGGTCTTGACTTAAGCAAGATACCTCTTTACCGACAACTGATAACTGACGACTATTCTACACTTCACTCCGAATAAAAAGTAGAAATATTATTACAAACAAGATTAGGTTGATCGTCAGCAGTAGGCACAAATCTGGAAATGCTCGCTTGGCATTTATGCCTATATCATTTCTTTGAAAAGAAAACTGAGGCAGCGTGTCCCAGTCCACTTTACCCTTGTCCGCAGCGAGCCATTGTCGAGAGCCGAATGCCTTCGTATCGTATAAATAGGCGACTACTGCCTGTCGGTATTGTCGAACTGCGTTGAAAAAATCTTGAATACCTTTCAAATCAGTGCCCGCCCATGCCTGTGTTGCAGTATCGTATATCCCAACCGGCGAAAGCCTCAACAATATTCTATCAACGAACGCTGGACGCACGAAAATGTCCTCAAGTATCTGTTTTCGGATAAGCCATGTTCGGTCTGCCGTATTGATAATCCGAGGCCCAAGGAAATCGTAATAATTTTGAGCGTGTTGAACTTTAGAAAGGTGTTTGTCATAGAAGTCGTTATAGGATATAGTACTCCAATAGTAATACAAGAGGGTCAATTGATTCTCTATAAATCCATCGCCGCTCGTCCATCCACTGAGCCCCTCCATATTAAACATTGGGTCATCTCCTGGAACAGGGTCGTTAGACAGGAAATTCTTTCGCTCTCTGTCGAATTCTTCATATATTTGCTTTATTTGATTCAAAGCAGATGCCGCACGTGCCCCTGAGGGGTCTTGGGGAACAATCGTCGCAAGAATCATATTCGGATAGACCAAGACCACGAACCCCCAGATAAACATTGACAGCATCAGCGCAGTGCTGGTGCGGCGTGTTACTGATGAAACCAGTAGACCGATGAGGTAAAACACTGACAGATACACAAGCGATGATACAACGATCCCACCAACGCGGAGAAACCCCTCGGTGCTCAAGGAAATTGAAGTGGAGGTCGTTAGTAAAATCACCGCGAGGAGCAGGCTCATCAGCAACGGAACGAGCAAGCAGAGCATTGCACTGGTGTATTTCGCAAGCAGGATATGCCCGCGGCGGATAGGATGTGTCAGAACGAGACGTAAGGTGCCGCGTTCGCGTTCTCCGGCAAGGGCATCGTAGGCAAATATGAGTGCCAGTAGACTGAGAACTACCTCAAAGATAAAGACAATATCAATGGAAGAGAAGATATTGAGAAACGAATTATCCGAGCTGTCCATTCCGGCATCCCATAGTGATGGAACAAAAGAGTGCGACACCCGAATTTTGTTACCCAGTCGTTTGTCTAACCCAATATTGAATAAACTCAAAGGATTGGGGGGGCGATCAACGTACAATCTTCCCATCCCTATCGAATAGGTTTGCGACTTGTGCAATCTCTGCCGATTTGTCTCAATGGAGGTGTTGTAACTCTCCAATCGACGCTCGTAATCTTGGATGAGTACAGCCGTGGCGGCAACTACAAGCAACAGTGTGATGAAAACTGCTGCAGCGAACCGGAACGTCATCAGATTATCAAGAAGTTCTCGACGGATAAGCGTTATCAGCATCCTGTCTTCCTCTGTACAAATTTACTACTGGCAAAGTTTGAAACCTTGTCAACGAGCCGTACAAGGTATTGGGTAGTAGTTAGTATTGGTATATTATAACCTAATCTATCTATTTGTTCCCACTGAAATTTCTCTTTACGCTTCGTCCCAACCGTTGGCAAAGAGTTTTAAAATAGGACTTACGCATCAAAACGCTGTTCGGATGGGTGGCTTCGGAAACCTTTGTGCCTGTCCGATATTGGGTAAATCGGGGTTACAAACCTCTCCCATAAGAAAAGAGAATATTTAATGCCAAAACTTTACACACCCGACGCAGCAGCTGGGAAGTAGTCTTTAAAAGACCTTCATTCCGGAACATCCACTTTGAAGGGGTCTATCAGTTCATTCAACGCCTTCCGTTGCCCATGGTCACGGCTTTCCAGTTCGTGGAGAGCCTCTGGGATTTCGTCCTTATGTGCATCAAATGGAAGCCACCGAGACGAATCAACATGATGAAACTGTTTCGCATAGACCCAACGTAAGAACACCGTCATCCGCGGATAAGCTTCGTGGGTCCAGCGTCGTCCGGCGTGCCGCAGGTTCGGCAGAAACACGATGAAGTCGCCAGCGTTTACGGGGACATTGTGAACCATCGGCGGCGGATCGTCCATCGTGATGTGTTCAGGATACTGGAAATTGGATTTGTGGCTTCCCGGAATGCAGGCAAATCCGTTGCCGGGCGGGACATCCACTAACGAAACGGAGAGATTAAAGAAACTCGCGAAGATCTCATCGTTGGCGACTTGGTATTGGTGGTGCGGACTTCTGAACCAGCCTTTATGACCGCCGTGGAGTTCCAAGCCGTCCGCATTGGGATAGCAGATATTCGCCACGACATCAAAAACGCGTGGATGGTTCCATGTCAACGCAGTCACAACCCGTAATATCTCTGGGTTCAAAATAAGTCTTTGGAACGCCTCATGTCCGTAGTGCATGTTATAGACCCACCACGGTTTTCCCTCCGGCGTGTTGATTCGCATCGGTGGCTTGAAATCTGCCTCGTCCCATTCGGACCACGCAAACATCTGCGCCTTCATCAATTCGACATCCGCCTTCGGTACGGCGTTTCGGACCACAAAATAACCGAGCAAATCGAAACACCATTTTTCTTCCTGTGTTAGCATAGTGCCTCTCCCCTTTCCATCTTTTCAAGGATCCGTTTGGCAAACCCCTTTTCGCTCCGTTGGACCGATTCCAATGCGTATTGATCATCAGAAATGCAGTGCCGGTGTGCTTCTATAGGGAGGTTATAGTTCTCATTGAAGTAGAAACTGAATTGATACCGATTGAAAACGACGCGACGCGCATAGTCTTCCTTCCAAAACTTTGCGCCGTGCATCAGTCGTGATGAAAAAATAAGGCAATCCCCTGCTTTCAATTCAAACGTAATTGCGGGTGCCCATTCGTTATCAATATCAAGCGTCGGAGGTAGTTTGATTTGGGATTTATGCGTACCGGGGATGCACATAAAACCGTTATCCTGTGGCACATCAACGAGCGTTATGGCGGTGTTGACATAATTGCAGTAAATCTGCCCATTCCCGGCTTGGTAGTCGTTATGCGGGTTATAAAATCCGTCCGGAAAGTCAAAACCGCTCGTGTCGCGGTGAAGTCTCTCCTTTTCACCTTCAGGAATAGGACGCTGCTTCTGCAAGACGAGGGCACAATTGAAGAGTCTCGGACGGTTCCACATCAAGCCCATCACAATCCGTAAGGCTTTCTCGTTGAGCGATAACCGCTCGAAAATCCGATCCCCGTACTGAACATTGTTCAACACACCGCTATATTCGTCTTGGGTGACGTTTACAGGTTCAGGCACGACTTCCGGGTGCGCAAACCATCTATTTGCAATTTCAAGCATCTGCTCAACTTCTGTTGGCGACACCACCTGCCGAAGCACGAGATAACCAAACAGATCGTAGTGCCATTTCTCCTCTTCTGTTAGTGTGGAAGGCAGATCAATCGCACTGTCTGCACCGCGAATTAACATACTATCTCCTATCCATATCAAATAAAGAGCCTCAGAAAAGCTTTGATTTGTTGACAACTTTGTCTGTAGCCGCATCAATCAATTCGCCTTCATCCCTCAACAGATAAGTGCCACCAGCCTTTACATCAGCGGAAAATCTTGACGTGGTTTGAACGGTACTCCGAGCATCACCGTGAAAAGAATTGTGTATAGTTGCCATTGACATATCATGTTTTCCAGGGGCAACCAAAATTTCGTCGATAGAACTCGCTGCGCGAGCTCCAATTTTCTCACGCAAGGCTAACTTACCACCAATCCGAAGCACAATCAAATTATACCGGTGGAGCCATCCTCCCTCCGTATCAATTTTGATAGTGGCAAGTTCAGACTTTGGCAACTGCGGTGCTTCATACTCACCCTCTGATACAAATATCCCGCAACCGACAAACGGCAAAGATAGAAGTATACCGGTGAATAGAATAAAGATGTTCAATTTTGGTTTCATCTGTTGACCTCCGATGCTATTAACATAGGGGTGTATCCACTTATTGCGTTTTATTTTTTTTTAAACCTTTCTGTGCATACTGTCTCGTTAAATTACATAATCTACTACAAACTGTCTAAGTGCTGTCTTCACTTCATCGGGCTTTTCTATCCAAGGATAGTGTCCTGATTCAGGAATCGACACAAACGTGCCATGAGATAGTTTAGCGGCAAGCGTCTCTATAAAGTGACAGGGACGAGGATCGCAGGCACCATGAAGGAAAAGAACAGGCATAGATAGATTGTAAACGGATTGCTGAAATTTTGAATCTGTGGTGTAATTCTTCCAGTCCGCGCCGACTTTTTCGTTCACTTCATTGCTCACAGGATGTTCATCAAAACTCGGAAGATCGTCAGTTTGATTCGGGTCAAATACATCCGTCTTCCGACTTAAAGTGCCAAGCCTGTCTAATATCCGTTTCCGATCAGCGCCCTCAGCGTGTTCCCTTTGTGAACGCAGACGTTGATATTCTTCACGCTCTGGTTCACTCAGCACATTTAACCGATTTTCGCGATATTCGTCGTGCCACCGAGGATCAATACCCGTGCCTGCGATGTGAAGAACGGCTATCGTCCGAGTTGGAAACCTGACTGCATAAGCCAAAGCAAGTCCTGCTCCCCACGAATGACCGCCAACAATCCAACGTTCAAAGTTGAAATGTTTTCTCAACTCTTCTAAATCATCGATAAATGTGGACACATCGTAGGGACCCACCAGTTGTGAACGTCCACTCCCACGTTGGTCATACCGAACGACTTGACACACGTCAGAAACCATGTCGGCAATAGGAGCAAGATAATCATAACCACCGGGACCCCCGTGGCAAAGCACCATCGGTTGTCCCGAGCCTTGGATAACCGTCCAAAGCCAAACACCATTAATCTGAAGTATATCTTCTTGGTACATCCCCAACTTTTCCAATATTTAATCGTAGCGAAATGGGTTTATAGGGTTTAACACCACCCCAAGTTTTGAATTCACAATTCCAATTGAACTCGGTGTAACTATACTACTTGACCGCATCCTTGTCAACTGAAATCTATGGTATCGTCGGAAACGTTTATGATAATTATCCAAGGGTTCCTTAAGTAAAGACGCTTCTTGATTTTTTTCCCGAAATGTTTTACTATTTTAGCAATCAATTGTGGTAGTCCGTAGGTTGGGTTGAACGAAACGTCGAAAAGTGGACGCATTTGGCACAGAACCAGTAGATTTCCAGAATGTTTGAAGTCTCAGAGATTCAAGTGAACCCAACATTTTATCCCACTCGCTTGGTAACAGTGAGGTGAATTATGAAAGGAAAATTGGCTATACTCTCTTGCCTTTTAACCCTTGCACTCCTGTCAGGGTGTGGAATACCCCTCCATTCTGAAGACCCAACAGAAGGCCACACAGAAGACTACAAAGTAGGGTATCTGGACGGTTTTGAAGCAGCAGCCAATTCCGCTGAAGCGTTGGCTGCCGGGATGCGGGGCGAGTTGTTCCACACGCCATCAAAACTACCTGATGCTGTGTTGAAGAAAACTCAGGATCAGCCTCTCGAATACCAACACGGCTTTACTGTGGGTTGGAAGGCTCGTGTCGAATCTGATACTACGATGTACTACTATATATATGAAGATTTGGATATGTGAAGATTAAATTTTATCATTGGGATATTATAATGAAAGTAGATCCACAGCAACTCATTGATGACGGTTACGTCGTGCTGCGACAGGTTGTTCCGCCTGAACAGTTGGAAGGGCTGAGGACAAATTTTGAAATCCTCGTCGGGAAACAAAAAGTTGTCTGGGAAAGAGAACGGAAACCAGACGAAAAACCGGGCGGCGTTTGGACAACGAGCGCGCAACCGAGGGTATTTTTCGATGAAGTCGTTGACGCAGCAACTGCCAATACCGTCGAATTTTGTCTGCATGAGAACACACTCGGTGTGAGCCAGCAACTCATGAGAGCACCCGACGCGGCGATCACACTGATGGCACTGATGTGTAATCCAGTGCAAGACCACGGTCCCGCCAGTTGGCATCGTGACATTGATCCAACAGGACAAGCACCGCTCAAAGGCATGCAGATGGATTATGTTAAAAACGGACCCGGCTATGTCCAATGGAACATCCCGCTCTACGACGATAGCGTGTTCTGGCTTGTCCCAAGGAGTTACTGCCGTCCAAATACACCAGAAGAACATCAACACCTACTGACACGCGCACAGGAACCGATGCCGGGTGGGATCCCAATTGAACTTTCAGCAGGCGATGGCGTTGTCTATAGCCACATGGGTTTACATTGGGGCAGCAACTATAGCACAAAACTGCGACGGACTGTTCATCTCGGATACCGTGCCTTCGGTGGGGATTCGTACCCAATCGTTGACCACTTTTATTGGAATCTGGAATTCACCCAACACCTTCCCACTGAGGCTCGCACCCAATTTGAACACTTCTCTCGACTCCATCAGCAGCAGAGCGATATAATCGAGGCAACCTTCCACGCCATCCGTAACAAGGATGCTGAAGGTTTTCGAGACGGATTGGCGAAACTGCACCCGGGTGAGGAGGAACGCATGGTCGCAGTCGTATTCCTTTCAAAACTCGCAGATAAGGTCCGTAAACTCAAAGACCCTGAAGTCAGCAAACTTCCCATTGAAGAGCGCATCGGGGAAATCTCCGCACATCGTCTCAACTTCCATCTTTATGAGGATTTCACACGCCGTTTTTCCGCCGAAGATGCCGAAAGCATCTGGAAACGGTTCTCAACGCTATACGAAAAAATAGAAGCAGAGATCGCTCAATCTGTCCCCGACAGAACATCTCGTGTGATGCGCTATCAACTGACCGACATGCCAGCAAATTTCGAGGTGGAGGACTTCATTCAGAGCTGGTAGAAATATAGAACAACGAAAAGAATAGGAGTGAACCATTGGCACAAAATCGAAGTGTAATCATCAAAATTGAGGCGGGTTCGGTCAAGCGGCAGAATGACCTCGTCCGCTTGCGTTTTAAACCGAAACATTACTTTCCCGATTGGCAAGAAGGTACCTCAGTGCTTGCGATGTCCATAACTGATGTAGACGGTCGTGTCTCCGACGAGGATGTCCCCTGTCAATTCGAGCCGACGTTACGCGAACTTGCATGGCAGACAGGTGAACTTTCAGCAGGGACATCGGCGCATTACGCGATCCGACATATCAATGGACCGCCACCAAAAGTGCGTTATCAAATCGAACAGAAACCCGCGCATCTGCTCATTTCTGCCGATGACGCGTTATTTGCACGATACAACTTTCTCGGTGTCT
>JAPPDN010001006.1 GCA_028824575.1 Candidatus Poribacteria bacterium
ATGCCGAATCGCCGCGCCTGTTAGAAGTACTGCGCCGCCGCTTTCAGCGTAATCCATGAAGGCATCAATTTCTGCGTCGGATAATCCGCCTGGATCTTCATCGCCATCATGCCACCAGACAACAGCGAACTGTTTGAATGTATTGCTCTTCAAGTCTGCTTTCGCGAGTTGTTGTGTTTTGAACGTTTTTTCAGCAAATTCCAATGCGGGTGCAGTAAAATCACCTTCTTTGCCGAGATTAATAAACCCAACTTCCACTGCAGCATTACCAATACTTATACCAAAACAGAGAAGAAATGTCAAATAAATTACGATTTTCCGTTCCATGCTCGCTCCTTATGTGTTACGCAAGGCAAAGTGTGTTCACTTGCGTATCGATAATAGCACATTTTAAAAATAGGATCGATGGACAGTCAGACTTCTCTTTCATGTCTCTATCTATAGATAATATCATGCAATCACGTTTTTGTCAAAGTATTCTGAACCGCAGATTTTCGCGGATTACACAGATTACGCGGATTTTAAGGAACTATCTGCGAAATTAACGCTAAATGTATTTCGGCATTTGAGATAAACTGAGTTTACAAAGCCCTGCCACAAGAGCCCATGCTTGCCTTCACTTATAAATGCAAGTCCGGTTTGTTTTGGCACTTTTGGAGTCGTTGGTTTCCCATTTTCACGAAACTCGGTTCAATTTCAAACCCGATAAAATCCCGTTGATGTCGCTGACACACCACAGGACAGGTCCCTACGCCTGCAAAGGGATCCAGCACCAGATCACCGGGTGATGAACTCGCTAATACAATCCGCTCGATTAACCGCTCAGGTTTTTGGATCGTATTGAGTACCTTCCTGTTCACTAACTCCTTCGATTTATAGGTTAGCTGCTTTATATCACCCCAGACATCGCCGGGATTTTTCCCTTTCGGATTGTATTTCGTCTTACCAAATTTGCCATTTGTTACGGATGGCACATTTTCACAACGAAGTCGATGCTCTAACTCAACAAGTTGCGAGACTCTGATGGCATCCAAGTTATAGTATTGTGGTTTTTTGCCTTTGATGAAATAGCAGATAATGTCGTAGTTATTGGTGTAATTGATGCGTCCTTGTGCGAGTCGGCTCGGCTGATACCACACAATTTTTGAACGAAGATTTAAAAACTTTCGATAGTCTATAAAGTCGATACAATCGGGTTTACCGAACAGATAAAGTGCGCCGCCATCTTTCAACTTCGGTGTGAATTTTTCGATGAGTGCGAGATTAAAATCCTGAATTGAGGGAATTTCATCCCACGAATTCTCTGTTACACCATACGGACCGTCGCATACAATCAAATCTACTGAATCATCTTGGACCTCTTTGAGTAGTGTAAAGGTATCGCCGCAATGAATGGTGTTGCGTTCAAGCATAATACAACAGAACGTCCTTCAGATTTACATTGGTCCTACCCGCTGTGGTCCTATGTCCATAGCGAACATAGATGCGTCAAAACTCTGTTTTAGCAGATCCATCTTGATGTCCTGCTTATCGGGTGTATGCCAGAGATTGGCAAACTCGTCGGGATCCTCGATTAAGTCGTAGAGTTCTCCCTCCTCGTGTCCGTGATAGATTACCAATTTGTAACGTTCATTTCGGTACATTGTTGCGAAAGAATGGTCTCGGAGATCGACAGCATCGTAATACTCACACCGGACAAAGTCGCGATGATGGTTTGCATCCGTCTCACCTCGGAGGATAGGCAGTAGCGATCGCCCGTGCATTCCTTCGGGTGGTGTTAATCCGGCTAACTCCAAAAGTGTCGGTGCTTTATCAACGAGTTCAACGAGTGCGTCGCTTTTTAGACCGTTCACAAACTGCCCTTGCCACGAAAAAATCAGTGGGACCCTGACCAAACCTTCGTAGAACCGGCAGCCTTTCTGAATCAATCCATGGTCGCCGAGTGTTTCTCCGTGGTCGCTGGTGAAAATGATGACAGTATTTTCGCGTTGCCCTGTCTCCTCAAGCGTTTCGAGCATCCTGCCGAGTTGCTCGTCAATGAGTTGGATCATGGCGTAATAAGCGGCTTTGAGCGTTTTGGCATCTCTCGCACCGACTGCCTCTATCTCTTGGCGCGGTGTTTGCGGCAGAATTGGACTCCGAATGTCCAAATTATCTGGCGTGCGTACTTTAGCCTGAAAATCAACTGCTTGCAATCGGGTCTGCTGTTCGAGATCGCTATCTCGGAAAAGCGGCTCTGGCATCTCCGATGGATTAAACCGTTCTCGGTGCGTCTGTGGTGGATTAAACGGCGGATGCGGATCGTAGATGTTGACGCTTGCGAGCCACGGAAAATCACGTTCTTCACGGATGAACTCGATTGTCTTTTCCGCACACCACGTCGTCTGATGTAACTCTGCTGGCACGCCTTCTGGATTTCGATTCAACTCACCTAAAATATAGCCTTTCGAGCGCACCCAATCTGCGTAGTCGTGTCCGTGTTCCCAGTCGTCTCTTGGTGCATGGCTGTATTGCCAATAGCGGTATCCGTCGTCTGTTCGTGGCTCTATTCGCCGGTAAGCACTTGCGAGATGGAGTTTGCCAATCAGCCCGCAATCATAACCGATGTCTGTGAGGGTACGCGTCACAAGCGGATACGCGTTAGGAAAAAAATCGTTTCCGTTGCGATTCGCGTGTGTTGCGTTGGGATACATGCCTGTGAGAAAACTCGCCCGACTTGGTGTACAGATAGGGCTTTGACAATAGGCATGCGTGAAGGCGACTCCGCCTCCTACGAGGCTATCAATGTTCGGGGTTGACACGAACGGGTTCCCCAACGCGCCGATTGTGTCGTAACGTTGTTGATCTGTGCAAACCCAGAGAATATTGGGGGCTTTAGCAGCCATGTGTCAGCCTTTTGGTGTGTACTATTTAGCTGTTGCAGTAAAACCAGACGCTTTAATGATGTTCGCGAGGTCCGCTGGTGTAGCGGTGTTTTTTCGGACTTTAATGATGGCTTGATCAGGTAGAGAAACTTGAACGCTGATAACGCTTTGGTGTTGTGTAAGTGCACCCTGCACTTTTGCGACACACGCCCCTCACGTCATGCCCGACACGACCAGCGTGACATCTTCACTTCCTGCCGGTTCAATCGGGACAGACATAAAGGCGTTCAGCAATTTCCCAGAAGCGGTATCGAATATCCGAATTTTTCCGTCGAAACCACCTGTAGCGAGTTGTGTACCATCAGGATGGAACGAAACCGCAAAGACACCGACTGCATCGCCTTGCATGCTTGCTAAACGTTTCCCATCTGCTACGTTATAGATACGCGCTTCGCCGCCTGCGCTGCCCGTAGCAAATTGGGTGCCATCTGCTGAGAATGCTATACCTTCAATTGTACCCGACTGTGCTTCGTAGGCCTGGATGAGGTTAAAGTCTGTATTTCCGACATCTCTTCGGATTTCGCGGAAGATTTTGTAAAGCCGTGGTATCCGATCTTCACCGCCATTTAAAACTTGGTCTTCAGTCGGATGCCGTGCAATGGTATTGATCTCGCCGTAACCTTTGTTACTGGAGTTGATGTCATCAACGAAAGAGCCGGTATCTACCTCAACCAATTTGAGTGCGGTATCCCGTCCGGCACTCACGAAATGGGATCCATCAGTGGAAAAAATAGTACCGAAAACCCAGTCGCTGTGGTTATCAAACTTAATCAGTTCTTTTTCGTCTTCGACGGATAGGACACGCACTGTTTGATCGGAGCATCCGAAAGCAACACGACTGGCATCTGGTGAAAAAGAGAGTCCATAAATCGTATCATAACTGGAGCGTATCGCTTTGATAAGGGTGTTCGTTGCGGTATCCCAGAGCTGTACTTCGCCAAATTGTGCGGCGGATCCGCCTGCCATGCCCAATATTTTACCATCTGCTGTATACGTCAACGATTCTATTCGACGCGCTTTACCCACCAATCGCTCTTTAAGTTCAAAATTTACTGTGTCATACAACAAAACTTCGCGGACACCTGATACTGCAAGCGTGCTGCCATCGGGCGAGTATGCCAGCGCAGTAACCACCGGAGGTACGGTGTAGATCGGATAGTTTCCCTCCGTCATATCATCGACTTCGGCGGGTGTGTCGTCGGGCGCGCCTTCAAGAATCCAACGTCGAAACAACTCGACCTCTTCAGCAGAGAGGGGTTCCATGTTTTGTGGCATCGCCGGTTCATCACCGGAGATGAGCTCAATGATGAGACTGTCATCGGGTTTTCCCGGGACGATTGTTGCATCGCCCGCCATCCCGCCTTGTTTGAGATCGGTATAGGTTGTGACAATCAAGCCGCCGTTTGGATCGCCTGGGTGATGGCATCCTTGACAACTTCGCTTGAGAATTGGGACGATCTGTGAGTGGTAGCTGACGGGTGCCTCTGCACCATGATTATCCGCTGTTACAAACGGAACCCACGCTACAAGGCAGAGTAAATACACCGCTAAATGAGCCAAATAAATTGTAAACCTTGATCGCGATACTTTCATATTCGTTAAAGCCCCTCCCGTTGTCATGGTATGGTTCTATAGTGAGTTTCGCCAAAACCATCGTCGTTAACACACTTTATTAATAATTATATCACAATTTCACAATGAAATTCAAGAAAAACTTTGACGCGTCACTTACCCCCATTTTTCATTGACGTGTTTTGAAAAATAGGATATACTTCTTTTGTCTATAAGGATGTATATTTACGACAAATTTAGCATCAAATAAGGAGATATTTTTAATGAAAATGGATTTAGGACGGAATTTGCGGGGCTTTTATATCGGAAGTCTTGTGATCTTATTACTCATCGGTTTTGTTGGAATTACGCAACCCATGGGTGAAGCAATGTATGAAATTGACCCGGCGCATTCAATGATAATTTTTCGCGTAAAACATAATGGCGTTAGCTACAATTACGGCAGATTCAACGAATTCACCGGCGAGATCATGATAAGCGTAGATGCTGTGGTTGAACGGATAGTGGAATTTGAGGTCAAGGCAGCAAGCATCGATACAGGAAATAAAAAGCGTGATCAGCATCTGAGAAGTTCCGACTTCTTCAGTGCGAAGCAGTTTCCGCTCATCACCTTTAAAAGCACGAAAGTCATTGAGAAGGAAGGGAAAGAGGATATATTAGAGGTCACGGGCGATCTTGAGTTACACGGCGTTAAGAAATCAATCACGGTGGATGCCGAAATTACCGGGCGCGCTAAAGGGAAAGATGGCGAATCGCTCATTGGATTTGAGAGCATTTTTACGATTAAGCGGAGCGAATTTGGTATGACTTACGGGATGGCATCCGTCAGCGACGACATCCAAATCACCGTTAGTGTTGAAGCGGTGCACAAATAGGTATATTCTTCTGACGAAACACAATCCAATACCTAATGCCACGTTGCCATAAGCACACAGAGGAATATCAGGGGTGTTAATACTCAAACAACTTATTCTTGGCTTACTCTTACCGGCTGTTGTCGGCGGCGGAATTTTTATATTTGCAAAATCACTCGCCTCGACAAGAGAAAGTGAGCAGAAGAAAGACTGGCTTTCGGGATGGTTGGTTGTTGTTGCATTGAGTGCTGGTTATATCGTTGGGTATATCGGTTTAGAAGGTTTGCCTTCATTCCCGCCACGGGAAGGCGTTCATTGGCTCTGCCATCTCTCCATCATTGGACTTATCTCAAGTGCTTTTTGGCATTCTTCGCGCTGGGGACGTTTGATCGTACAGATAGCATTGTCAATCGTTACACCGCGACTGCTGCTGAATTCAGCGTTTAAGTATACGTGGGGACAGTTTGAAGGCATCATCTGGTGGATGTGCCTCGCCGTTGCGATTTTTATTTTTTGGCATATCGTCCAGGAGAGTTTTACGATCTTGCCAGATGGTGGTTCCAGTCCGTTTGTCTATTTTGGACTCTCCGGTGGCACTGCGCTGATTCTCGCGGTTTCAGGGAGTTTGCGGTTGGCACAGCATGCTGGCATCTTGGTCGCAATTTTCGCTGTGAGTTGGGTTATTACGCTTGTTAGACAGCGTTCCGACAACAACAAATGGCAGGTTTTTTCGCTCGGCGCATCACCGGTTGTAGCACTTTTATTTTTGGGCATCTGGATGAACGGTTATTTTTATGAAGAGGTACCTGCGGCGAGTGCTATTCTGTTAGCCATTGCTTTGTTCTTAGCCCCCGTTGGACGGATAGAAAAGATTCAGCGACTTGGTGCAAGGCGTTCCACTATTGTCCAGATAGTGATCATCGCGCTGCCAGTCCTTATCGCAATAGGTATTGCTATAGCACGTTCAGGTCTTTTTGGTGAAAATAGCGGTTACTAATGAACAAATAACTGGTGAAGCTTGTCTAAATTTTGGGGTATTTTTAGCACTAAACTGTTACCAATATTTGCCCCATTTCGTGCAATTAGATATAGGCATGCCCGATATTGTGCGTTTTTTCTATACATTTCGCAAAGGATCCGACTCATAAAGTGGCACCAAATTTGCTTCAGCAGAAATAAATAGCATCATCTCGCGGAGATAAGGGACCCAACGATCTACCCTCTCCAGTACTGGCCGGAGACCTTGGAGGTAAAAATGAGTTCGACACGTAACATGAATTTAGGTGTAGTTTGCAAATCGAAACATCTTGTCAATAGTCTTTTCATAGCGTCTATGTTTGGAATCCTGCTGCTTATTAACGGTTGTGTCAAGATGGAGGCGACTCGGAAAGCAGATTGGGAGACGCATTTCACGGATATCCACTTTGTCAACCATAGACAAGGATGGATTGTTGGCGAGGGTGGTCTGATCATCCATACGGCAGATAGCGGAAAGACGTGGAAGCAGCAGGAAGTTGATACAACAAGTCCAGGATTTCGTATGCCTGATGCCTCGTTGGATTTCAAAGCGGTTTATTTTACAAACGCACAGAACGGCTGGGCAGTCGGCGATGAAGGGTTAGTTGCAACAACCGATGATGGCGGTAGACACTGGTCGTTGCAAAAGAGCGGTACCTCAGCGATGCTCCTTGATGTCTTTTTTGCGAACTCAAAAGAAGGCTGGATTGTTGGCGAAGACTCGGATGTCCTCTATACTAAAAACGGTGGAAAAGAATGGAAACGCTACGAGTATGTTAGCGAATTTATGCTCAACGGGGTCTGGTTCGTTGATGATTCAAGCGGATGGGTTGTGGGGACACACGATAGAATTTTTCATACCAAGACTGGTGGCGAATCGTGGCGAGAACAGAGTAACCGCTTTGAAGGCGAACGCGACCGGATGATCAATGACAACAAGCAGGTGTTTTTCATCAGCGACAACGAAGGTTGGATCGTTGGCAGTGATGGATCCATCTTCCATACGACGACTGGCGGTGCTAATTGGGAGCGTCAAGACAGTCGCATTCCGCTGATTAATGGACACGTTCGAGATACGATCAATAGCATCCATTTTACCGACGAAAACTATGGGGTCGCAGTGGCGGATGTCGGTTTTATTACGCGTACCGAGGATGGTGGCGACAATTGGCAATTGATGGAGAGCGGTACGGAAAACAATTTAACAGGCATCCAGTTTACAACGCCTACAGAGGCGTGGGCGGTTGGATGGTACGGCACTATTTTACACACAACGGATGCCGGTGCAACATGGGAGATGACGAGCGGTACGACAGCGAACGATCTCCAGAATGTGCAGTTTACGGATGCCAACCGTGCAATCGCAGTCGGTAGGCGCGGTACGATGGCGATGAGTAACGATGGCGGACAGACATGGAACGAAATTGAAACAGATATCTGGGACGGTATTTGGAACATCTATTTCGCGACCGATAAACACGGCTGGGCAGTCGGTGAGCGTGGACTTATTGTCCATACGAATGACGGCGGCATGAATTGGGAACGTCAGCGGGGACCCACTGCCTTTACACTCCGTTCTGTCCACTTTGTTAGCCCTCAGATGGGTTGGATTGTAGGTGATATTGGCAGCATCATACACACAATAGATGGTGGCGAAACATGGCTTCCACAAACCGCAACCGGCGATTTCTTCTCGCTCATGCTCAAGGGTGTATTTTTCCTCAATGAAAAGAAAGGTTGGGCTATCGGGTGGCCCGGTGTTTGCCTTGCGACAGAAGATGGAGGTTTGACCTGGAACCAACAGACGACTGGCACTTTCAACGAACTCTATGCCGTCTACTTCGCAGATGAGAATACCGGCTGGAGTGTTGGACAGTTTGGCGAGATTTTACACACAAAAAACGG
>JAPPDN010000444.1:0-7208 GCA_028824575.1 Candidatus Poribacteria bacterium
GAGGAAGTGAGTGAACGTTTAGATGTATCGCTAAACACGGTAAAAAGTCGGCTCTATCGCGCACGGAGACGATTGGAGCAGGAGGAGTCGATGCTACGAGAAAACTTGAGTCCCAATTTATTAAAAAATGAACCGCGATACATTAGTATCCAAGCGAACACGACAACAGAAAGCGGAGAACATTTGGCAGAAGGCGGTTTTGAACTCTGTCAAACCGATAAGGTTTTTACTTCTACCGGTTCTCACACGATGGGACTCCATGGCGACTACCCGCTCCCAATGTATATGTTGCTGCACTATATTAACCACCCTAATGTGATAGACCTCTTTAAATTTCCTTTGGTTATTGGAAGTCAGTGGGAACCGGAGGGTCCTCACAAATCAAAAGCCATGATAACTTTGGAAGGGTATGAGACAGTCGAGGTCTCAGCAGGGACTTTTCCATCGTGCCTAAAGCATATAACTGTGTTCACAGATGCTGACGTAGAAGAACCAGATGCTGAGCACGGAAACGCATACCTAAACGGCACGCGTTCTCTGTGGTTCGCTAAAGACGTTGGGCTCGTGAAAATGCGCTATGAGCATTCCAACGGTGTCATCACGGAAGCAGAATTGCTTGAATATGAGATTCCTCTTGCGGATGAAGAATATTTCCCCGCCCAAATAGGCACACAATGGACATATAGATGGCACAACGATTATAACAACGAGGCGATTGTTGAAAGTTGGCATGTCACAAGGAATTTCAGTCACCCCAAAAATCTTGATAACCCCTTGGAACTTGCGTCTGCGAGATATGAAGTAAAAATAAGTGACGATGAACCGCGGGTCGCGCATGTCAACTGTGTGCTAACACCAAAAACAGATAGTAGTCCTAAAGGGGACCGAAAGCCGTTGCTCTTGTCCATGACCCGTTTCGGAACAGAATGGTTGTACGATGGATATTCTCGGTATCTTCAAGATTTAACGGTTACCGATGTAAACGGTGAAACATTGCCGATAGAGGAGGTTGGTAAAACACAATGGGTTGTCGAGGTAGAAAGCACATCACCTTTAACCCTGCAATACAAAGTGTTAATAAATCACGATGAACGGGATTGGCCCTTTGGTCGGAATGAGGCACCATACGTCCAAGAGGATTGCATTTTCTTGCCGGGATATGCACTGTTTATCGTCGGTGAAGTCAAGGATATTCAACTAAAAGTCGACGTGCCGGACAACTGGCATGTCTCAACACCTTGGGAGCAGATTGCGTCGGATGAACATCATTTCGTATGTGAGGATCAAGACGATCTGATGTTCGCGTATCTTGTGCTTGGTGAATACAGTAAACGTCTGGCAAAATTGGGAGATGCAGAGGTCGTGATTGCGACCGGTGGACGTTTTAAAGCGTCTATTGATGAGGTCCAACCTACCATCGAGTCACTTCTCCAAGGATATTCAGATGTATTTGATGCTACCCCAACAGGTAAAATCCTTTTTGTTGCCAACCCGTATGGCGAAAAAGGATATCCCGGTGGCGGTGCATCCGGACGCAGCATCAGCGTGCACGTCGGCGGCGAGTTAGATAAAGCGAGCAGACGTTTTTGGTTACCGCTTGTGGGATACATGGTTTCCTCTCTCTGGGTTGGGACTCAGGCTATCAATTTTAGAGGACAAGAATATTGGTTTAGCGCGGGTTTCACAGGATATTATTCAGATATTGTTTCTGTCCGTCTTGGATTTACTTCTGAAAGCGATTTTCTCAGAAGTTTTGAACGCGGGTGGAAATCGTATCTATCTCGACAGGGTGAACTTTCTATTCGAGAGGCAGGGGAAAACAAATCCGCCAACCGCGAACTCGTTTATGACGGTGGCAGTTTAGTCGCTGCGGCTTTGGACTTGCAGATACGCAATCTCACAGAAAACCGAAGCAGCTTGGACGATGTGATGAAGCAGATGTATCGGGAATTCGGTCTTACCGGCGTTACCTATACGATAAACGATGTCATCAGGATTGTCAGTCAAATTGCTGGTGAAGATTTTAAACCCTTCTTCAGCAAATATGTGACAGGGACAGAGCAACTGCCGTTAGAGAAATATCTTAAAGCGGCAGGTATGAATACCGAGATAGCGTTTGGCGAGAGACTTCCGAGTCTTAATTATATTCTTTTTGAGATGCTTCAAATCAAATCGCTTGGCGGTCCAACAGGACGAGGGATGTTCATCCATCATTCATCACAGTATCAGGATGACGATGAGTTGATAGGTATCAACGGCACACCGGTGAAGATATTCGACGACATCAGGAAGGCTGCCAAAGATTGGAAATCCAGTGATGCCGTAACATTAACCCTTAAAAGGGAAGGTAAAGAAATTATCCTGCCCATCACACTATCAGGTGACACCTCGAAAAAACCACCACTGGAACCAGGACCCCTTGATGTGACTATCACGAAAAACATGGATAGCACAGACTTACAACGCGCCATCTGGTCGAGTATTGTGGGCGATAAAGGAGGAAATTGATGAAAAAAACGATTCGATCCGAACGCAACATTGTTTTAAGTGCCAGTGCTGCTACAGAAAGCGGAAATCATTTGGCAGAAGGGAATTTCACCCTTAAGAGAACCGATACGGCTTTGACCTCCACCGACTACGGTACAGCAGGACACGGTAGTGGTGATCCATCGCCGAGGTATATGTTGCTATACTACATGAGCCACTATGAAATCGACCTCTTTAAATTTCCGCTGGATATCGGGAAAACTTGGAAAGAAAAAGGGCACTGGCGTATGCAGACGAAAAGTAGTTTGGAGGGTTATGAACCTGTAGAAGTCTCAGCGGGCACGTTCCCGAACTGCCTAAAGCATAAAACTGTCTTCACAGATGCCGATGTAAAGGATACGAAGGCTGAGCTGCAAAACGCGCTTTTGAACGGTGCCCGTTATCTATGGTTTGCCGAGGGTGTTGGCCTTGTTAAATTGCGATATGAACACTCCAACGGGGTTGTTACAGAAGCCGAATTACTTGAATACAAGATTCCAGTTGAAGACCAAGAATACCTTCCTTTGCAAATTGGCAATGCGTGGACCTATAAATGGCAAAATACTTATCGGGACGAGGCTGCCATTGAAGAGTGGCGCGTCATCCGAAATTTCAGTGAACCTGAGAATCTTGATACCCCGATGGAACTTGCATCGGCGAGATACAAGGTGAAAATAGATGCCAATGAACGGCGCGTGGCGCATGTTGCGTGTGTACTAACGCCGCAGACAGACAGTAGGGGCGAGGTAACCTCGCCCCTACAAACGGACCGAAAGCCGTTGCTGTTATCTATGAGCCACTTTGGTACTGACGGTATGTACGACGGATATGGTAGGTATCTCCGCGATCTAACAGCCACGGATACTGATGGCGAAAAAATACCGGTCACAGAAATTGGAAAAACGCAATGGATGGTTGAAGTCGAGAATGATTTACCTGTGACGTTGCGTTACAAAGTGTTGCTGAATCATGATGAACGGGAGTGGGCCTTCGGTAGGGATGAAGCACCGTACGTTCAGGAAGACTGTATTTTCTGTCCCGGATATGCGCTGTTTATCGTCGGTGAAGTGGCGGATATTGAACTGCGTGTTGATGTTCCGGATGACTGGCACGTCTCGACCCCTTGGAATCGTATTGGAAACGAAAGGGATCATTTTGGTATAACAGACCAAGACGATCTGATGTATGCGTATCTTGTGCTTGGAAAGCATTCCGAGAGAATGGCTGAATCTGAAGGGACAGAGGTGCTGCTCGCTTTGGGTGGACACTTCAAGGCATATATAGATGAAGTCCAAAGAACTGTTAAATCACTTCTGCATACATACTCGGGAATTTTCGGCGGTACCCCAAAGGATCGTATGTTGTTTGTGGCGAATCCTTGTGATATACACAGCGGGGGCGGCGTATCTGGTCGCAGCATCAGCGTTCTGATGGACGGAACATTAGATACAGACAACAGACAATCATGGACACCGCTCGTAGCACATGAAATTTGCCATATCTGGAATGGAAAAGCTATCAATTTTAGTGAACAGGAATACTGGTTTAGCGAAGGGTTCACCGAGTACGCTTCAAAAATTAGCTGCGCCCGACTCGGTATAATTTCCGAAAATGATTTTCTTCGAGATCTTGAACGCAAGTACAAATTGTATCTGTCTAAACAGGGCGAGCTCTCCATCCGCGAGGCCGGCGAAAACAAGATGTCGAACCGCGAACTCGTCTATGACGGTGGGAGTCTAATTGCTGCTGCATTAGACTTGCTGATCCGCAAGCACACACAAAACCGGAAGAGTTTAGACGATCTAATGAAGCAGATGTATCGGGAATTCGGGCTCACCGGAAATGAATACACAATGAATGATGTTATCAGAATCGTCAGCCAAATCGCAGATGAAGATTTTGAACCGTTCTTCAAAAAGTATGTTTCAGGAACGGAACGGTTACCGCTGGCGGACTATTTCATGAATGCGGGCATCGATGTCGAGATAGCATTTGGCGAAAAACTTCCGAGCCTTGGATATATACTCTTTCAGATGCTTCAAATCAACTCACTCGGCGGTCCAACAGGCGGCGGCATGTTCATCCACCAATCCCCGCAGTATCAGGATGACGACAACTTGATAGGCATCAATGGTACGCCGGTGAAATTTTTTGACGACATCAGGAAGGCTGCCAAAGATTGGAAACCTGGTGATATGGTTGAACTAACCCTTCAACGAGAGGGTGAAAATGTCACCCTACCTATCACATTAGTCGGAGATCCATCTGAAAGTCCGCCATTAGAGCCAGGTCCTATTGATGTTACCATCACGAAAAAAACGGATAGCACGGAGTCGCAACGCGCCATCTGGTCAGGAATGTTAGGCAATGGAAACCCTTCTCAAGTCGAGATACTATAGTTAACGTGAATTCCGTATTTGTAGCGCAAACTTTTAGGTTGTGCCTATCCTTTTTATGTGAAGTGTCTTTAATAGACAAACTCCAAACTTTTAAGGAAGCATCATGTTACGAACACTTATCCGCCAAGAACTTCTAACGCATCTGATGAGTGCGCGGTTTTTTGCTGCCGTTGTCATTACGCTTCTACTCGTTGTCGCCAATGCTGTCGTGCTTCTTGAAGATTACGAGCGTCGACTGGCGAAATATAACCAGCAGGAAAATGCGCATCGTGAGAAGGCACAGGAAGCGAAAACCTATTCAACTTTAAAACTGTCCGTTGAACGCCCGCCGAACCCCTTAAGCCTCTTTAGCGCGGGATTGGATAAGCGGCTTGGGAGCACCTTTGACATTTACCACGGTTTCGTCCCAATGATTTCGGATGGCTCGGCGCGAAGTCTTGATAACACATTTCTTAACCTCTTTTCAAAGATCGATCTCGTCCTCATTTTTCAAGTCGTTTTGAGCTTGATGGCACTGCTTTTCGCTTACGACGCAATCGCAGGAGACTGGGAAAGTGGCACCTTACGCCTGATTATTTCCCATCCAGTGAGGCGTGGATCCATTCTACTTGCGAAATATATTGGAGCAATGATCTGTCTGCTGCTCCCCGTGCTAATGAGTCTGCTGATGGTCCTGATTTTGTTAGCCACTGCCGACGCAATCCAATTGGATGGAGAAGATTTTCTTCGGATCGGCGGGATAATTCTGACAACAACCATCTACTTGTCTGCATTTTATCTGATCGGACTGTTGATTTCTACAGCGACACGCCGCACTGCCACATCCCTGATGCTCTGTATGTTTCTGTGGGTTGCTTTAGTACTCGTCTATCCAAACTGGAGTCGGTTTACCATTACCCCCGTTGGTGATACGCGCGCAATACATTCATCTGCCAATCAACAAATTGAACAGATTTGGGAGGCGGTTGGCAGAGAGGAAGATCAATTTTTAGCAAACAGTCCACTTGAAGGTGAGCCCCAAGGGTTCAATCTACAGACCAGGCAGTCAAATAGTTTCTCGTCGGGGGGATCCCTCAGCAAACGGTATGGAATAGATATGAAATTGTGGAACCCATCAGACCCATTAGTACCGCATGTTCAAGATTATCATGCCACTATGGGTGCCTTACATATCCGTTCGGCAGAACAGATCGCTTTAGTCCGAAAACAGACTTTAGATAGCACCTCTCTGCAAGAATCAATATGGCATGAACGCCTGATGAAGCTCAGTCCTGCAAGTCTGTACACGTTTGCAACTGCCGCGTGGGCAGGCACGGATCTGGACGGCATGTCTGACTTTCTCCAAGCCGTCCAGGGTTACCGGCGCACTATCATTGACTATTTCCACGACAAAGACGCATTCAGCAGTCGGCAATGGTTCGCCTCTGACAAAGGCACAGTAGACTGGTGGGATTTGCCTCAGTTCCATTTTGATCGAATGGATGCCTCGGAAAACGCAACACGAGCGCTGCCAGAATTATTTTTGCTTTTACTCATCAACCTGGTTCTGTTCACAGGGACCTTCCTGACTTTCACTAAAATTGAAGTTTAAAGGAGAATCCCAATGATCTGGCACATTATCAAACGAGAACTCTTTGACCACATCAATAGTCTACGTTTTATTCTAACGGTTGTGATACTTTCCGCCTTAATGGTTACTAATGCCGTGGTGCATCTTCGGGCACATCCAGAAAGAGTCCGTAATTATTCCAAGAATATTACCGAGTCCCTCGATACGTTGAAATCCCGGACACAGTTGTACGCTTTGGCAGAAAAGGGACCAGGGACCCTCTATAAACGTCCATCTTCGCTTGCCTTCATCGCAGATGGCGGCAACGCTTATCTGCCGGGACATACATCGAATGAGGGAAATTGGTCCAAAAGCGGTCCAGGGTGGAAGGTGAAAAGTAACTGGTGGCTGAGCTACGGATCCGCGAACCCAGACGCAAAAGATCTGCGTCCGCAGGCAACGCAGATAGATTGGGTATTTATTATCACCTACCTCCTCTCCTTTATTCCACTTTTATTCACCTTTGACGCGCTTTCTGGGGAGCGAGAACAGGGAACCTTGCGATTATGTCTCGCGAATCCGATTTCGCGACCGGTTCTGTTGATCGGTAAATTCCTTGGCACCTTAATAACCGTTCTTATTCCTTTCATTTTTGCGGTGTTGCTAAATCTGACGATAATCTCTACCGACAATTGGACACAACTGAACGCAACTGACTGGGGACGCTTGGGGTT
>JAPPDN010000444.1:7218-8185 GCA_028824575.1 Candidatus Poribacteria bacterium
CTACTGATTGCTTCCGGCTACACGGGTATCTTCATTGGATTAGGGCTGATGGTTTCCGCTGGTACGCGAGAACCTCGGGTGAGTCTCGTTGTGCTGTTATTGATTTGGGTAGCTACCGTGATTTTTATGCCATCAACCCTCGGCACTCTTTCCACGAAATGGATGCCACCCGTCCAAACAACTGATCAATTCCATGCCTCAAGAGAAGCAGCCCTTAATCAGATTTACACAGACTACGATGACCGATTGGACGCAATCAAAGAAAAAAAGAGCACTAACCTTAACCTTCTAAGTTTAAGTGAACTTCAGAAACTTTTTGAAACGTCACCTGAAACCGCCAGAGCCGAAGCGGAAAAGTACAGGGCAGCTTGGGAAACGGAAGGTGACGAAGAATTCGCGCTCTATGCGGAACTCGTCAACAGAGATGTGGAAACCCGAGAACGCTTTAACCGTGAGTATTTAGACGCACAAATCGCGCAGGTCCAGCGCGCAAGGGTGATAACTCGGTTTTCACCGGCAGCGATTGTCCAATACGCCCTTGAATCAATGGCAGGCACCGGTTTCAACCGTCACTTGCAATACTTAGAACATTTACATGATTACACAAAACAATTTCGACAATTCATCGTCGAAACCGATAGAGCAGACACACAAAGTCGCCACCTCGTTGGCATCCCTGAAGGCATGTCCGAGAAGCCGTTTTCGAGTGAGGCGATTCCGAAATTTGAGGATAGATTGCCTTCAGCGATACGTTCAATACCGCGACCTTGGATCTGCTGCTACTTGTTCTACTGCTCTGTGTGTTTTTTTCGGGAGCATTTCTTATTTTCGTCCGTTCAGAAGTATAAACACCCATGTTTTACACCGAGAGCATAAAAGGGGTTTGTACCCCTGAATTATCAACTCACTAATAAAGAGATATAGAAACCATTCATTGAGGGCGTTATAACAAATTATTCTTACGAAT
>JAPPDN010000400.1 GCA_028824575.1 Candidatus Poribacteria bacterium
CAGATGCACCCCCGCTACAAAGAGAAGATCGGACCGGGCATTAGTGCCTTGACAGTTGACTACCATCCTGAGTTCAAGACAACGCGCGTCTTCACTATCGTCCGCATTGATAAACTCAGAGAGGATTTCAGTTTTCAGAAGCCGTGGAGGAAACTACAGACAACGTTAGCAGTACCCAGAACTAACCAGCAACCCGGCGACACTAAAAAGTCCCCCGTGAGTGGCCCCGCGCCAGAACAGGAACAGAACACACTCTCTGCTGAAAAAGCCGCGTGGATTGCAAAGCTTGAATCTCGGGTAACTGCTGCAGAAAATGCGTTGTCAGGTATACGCAAAGCCATCGCAGAATTCAAGGAATAAGGACGCTTCGCTTACCGGAAACATGCGAATTGATTGTCAGAGCCACATATTTCCAAACGCCTATATTGAGATCCTCGCACAAAACCCGCACCCGCCCCAAGTTATCCGTCACGGAGGTGAGGCTGTCGTTACGTACGGTGATGTTCAAACATTTCGCTTACAAGACGAGGCATACGATCCGAAACGCAAACTCAAAGACATGGACGCGGCGGGAGTCGATATGGCACTGCTCAGCACCAATATCCCTCCTCCATGTATGCTCGCACCTGAATTAGGCAACAAAGGAGCACAAGCGATTAACAATGCCATCGCTGAACTTGTGGACACATACCCAGATCGATTCGCTGGTTTAGCATGTCTGCCGTGGCAGAACCCAGATGAAGCTATAACAGAGATGCAGCGGGTGAAGCAGCTCGATTTCCGAGGGATAATGCTCTATTCCCATATCGGTGGGAAACCCGTTGATGCACCGGAGTTTAGGCCGGTCTATGCATACGCCGAAACACTACAGATGCCGATTGTTATGCATCCGACCGTGCCGACGTGGGGTGAAGCGATCAAAGATCACTGGATGATCGGTATGATGGGGTTACAGGTGGACAACAGTTTTGCCCTGTTGCGTTTGATTTTGAGTGGGATTCTCGAACACCATCCGCATCTACAACTCGTAGTGCCACACGTTGGAGGGATTCTACCGTATATGAGTGGTAGAATCGACCATCAGACTGAGGTATTGGGTAGAGCGAGAGATAACATAACACAACCACCGAGTGCGTATCTACAACGGATCCATTTAGACACCGTATCGCCATCAACACAAGCACTGCAGTATGCCTACGAGTTTTCCGGAGCGGAGCGTCTGTTGTTCGGGACCGACCATCCATGGGTGGATATGCCACGGTTTGTCCGTTTGATTGAGGAGATGCCCATTCCTGAAGCAGATAAGGCACGAATTTTTGGTGAGAATGCGCAAAAATTATTTGATTTATAGTAAGATATTAGGAAACTGAAAAGAGAGATTCTCGGAAACCACGCCACTGAAAGGAAGAGGGTTTACGATATGCCACACGACTTGACTAATGCCGAAAAGTTTTTCTTTGAAAATAACGGTTATCTCGTTTTGGAAAATTTTCTCGCGCCTTCACATATTGAAACACTCAGGAGTGCTCTCGCTGAAGTCATTGAGAAGCGGCGGGAAGGTGAGGAGAAAGGGTTACCCCAGACCGGGATGACACATATTCACGGCGAAAAAAGCACCCGTATCTTCTATATTCTCGGGGATCATCCGGCGTTCTTGGAACTCTTGGATTGGCAACCGATTTTGCCGTACGTCACAGGGTTGCTCAATAAGATGCCACACCACCACGCCTCGGATGCCATCATTGAAGACGGTTCGGAGTTCACGGAACGTCCGATGGGTTGGCACATTGATGGACACGATGAAGGTTATCGTAACCTCCGCCCAATTCCGTTTTTGCAACTGAAAATTGGGTATTATCTCACGGATATGACAGAAGGCGGACAGGGGAATCTGTGGCTCATACCGGGCAGCCACACAGCGATGTATGATCCAAACCATGAAGACCTACGGTATCCTTACGAATATCCCGGTGCACTTGAGGTCTGTGCCCCACCGGGAAGTGCGATTCTGTTTCATAATGCTGTCTGGCATTCCGCGGGTATCTTCACGAAACCGGAGGGGAGGCGTGAAATGCTCTATTACGCTTATGAACATCCGTGGATGATTGCTTCGCAAGAACATTGGGGGTATCCTAAAGATTTCTATAATAAAGAACTTTCGCCTGAACAGCGGAAGTTTTTCCACGGGTTCGTCTTTGACCCACCAGAGCAACGATGGGGATAGTACATAACGCAAGGAGGGCACAATTATGCGTTTAACCGAATCACATGTTTCGTTCTTTCATGACAACGGATATCTATTGCTTGAAGATGTACTTGGTGAGAATGATCTGGGTCCCGTGATTGCTGAATACGAGGAAATGATCGCAGAACGCGCCGAGAAATTGCACGCCGAAGGAAAGGTGAGCAACACACACGCCGATAAACCCTTCACGGAGCGGCTGCTCCATCTCGCGAACGAGGCACAAGAAGTAACAGCGAATCTTGATATTATGCAGGCACGCGGCGAAGCGACGTTCAACTTCCTCAAGAATCCTAAAATCCTTGACGTTGCAGAATCTTTTGTCGGGTCTGAGATTATCTGTAACCCGATCCAACATATCCGTGCGGTCTTACCAAAAGAGAGATCACAGCGCGCACCGACACCATGGCACCAAGACGCAGGCGTGTGCTGGCCCGATACAGATCCGTATTTTATGCTCACTGTCTGGATTCCGATTGTGGATGCGACGTTGGAAAACGGATGTCTACAAGTGATGCCGGGTAGCCATAAGATGGGACTTTACAAACACGACTGGACCGAGGGCGGATTGGCGGTCACGCCGGAACATCAGCCGCCTAACCGCACACCGAAACCGTTGCCAATCCCAGCGGGTGGCGTTATTCTGTTCCATAATTACACGCTCCACAGCGCGAAACCGAACGAATCGGAGAGTGTCCGGTGGAGTTTCGATCTGCGTTATCACGACGTTTATCAACCGACGGGGAGACCCTTTTACCCTGCGTTCCTCATGCGGAGTCGTCTACGTCCGGAAGCCGGTAACACGCAATATGAAACGTGGTGTCAACGGTGGGAGTTTGCGTTAGAGAATTCTAAGGGTGCACAAGCCTATCGGTGGCCCCGGTAACGAAAGGAGAAGATGTGCTTGAGATCTCAGATCTGCCTACTGTCAACGCGACGCTAAACACAATCAGCGGTATCCTGCTGACAATTGGGTATATCCTCATTCGGCAGCGGAAAATTACGGCACATAAAAACTGTATGCTCGCGGCGTTCGGTGTGTCTGTGCTTTTTCTTCTCTCTTATGTTATTTACCACTATCACGCCGGATCAAAGCCGTTTACACAGCAAGGATGGATTCGTCCTGTCTATTTTACTATCTTGATTTCGCATATTCTTTTAGCGTTTATTATAGTACCGTTGGCGTTACGCACACTCTACTTGGCGTGGCGTGAGCGATTCGATGCACACCGTCGCATCGCAAAAATTACCTTCCCGATCTGGTTATATGTCTCGGTAACAGGCGTGATTATCTATCTGATGTTGTATCAGTTGTAGAACCGAAGAAACTGTTCCACTTCGGAGAATAAAATCCTCTATCAAGGGGGATTTAGGGGTTAAAACACTTAGAAAAGCGAGTTTAATCCTGCGAATTAAACGGACGGAATCCTCGCAACATTAAGCCCCGATCACTATTAGATTTTTTCGCTTCCTCAGCTGCCGCTGCTCGCTTCTCCGCTTCTGCCCGATTTGCTGTCGTTGTCCCACCGATGATTACAAAGTCATCTGTTCGCCGGTAGCGGTTGATGAAAATCGGACGCGGTTTGTCGGACATGTTTTGTTTGGAACCGTGTATGGTCTTGACATTAAAGAAGATTGAATCACCGGCTTTGCCTTCGACTGGGAGCGCGCTCTCCCAGGGCCATTCATCCTCCGCCAGACCGAGATGCGAGAAGGTGTCAATATGCTTGAGTTGTCCGAGTTGGTGTGAACCCGGCACAACGTGTAACGCCCCGTTTACCAAGTCGGTGTCTACAACATAACTCAGGATACCGACGGGGCCCTGATAGCGATGTTCAAAGTACGCAGAATCCTGATGTAGGTGTTTCGGGTGTCCGCCGACGGGTTCCTTATAGAGGCACTGCCCATTGCCGAAGATTTCCACATTCGGTCCCAGGATCGCCTCAACGATATTGGCAGTATTTTCATCGAAAGCGGATTGGAAAAACGCTGCGCTTGTCTGATAGCCTATTGACAGTACCATGATTTGTTTGTCGCGTTCGTAGCCTTCTGGTGCCGGTAAGAACAGCGTCCCGTTCGGTGTGCGCCATCCCTCAACAATCCGTTCTGCCTTGTCAAGCAATGATATAGACTCCGCTGCGGCTGCCTCAATATCTTTGTGCATCGCTTCGATATAAGGTGCCATCAGACCGCGGACGACAAGACACCCGTGTTCCTCAAAGATGTCTGCGGCTTTCTGTACATCTAATGCATCTACAGACATCTCAATATCTTCAACTGATACCTTAGGTTCTTGATTCACGAAATATTCTCCTTGATTCGTAAGCATTCTGGCATCTGACGCAATGCTTATAACTACTCTTTTTCACCCCACGAAGGTCGCCTGCCTGTGAGTTCTTCGAGATAACTTGCCGTTCGGTCGACCTCTGCTTTGAGTTTCCGACTTGAACTCCGTCTCGCGGTATCTTCGGTGGTGTATCTCACTCGGTAGACCCCTTTCTTGGTTTGTTGCAGGACGAACTCACCCGGGACATTCTGATTGACATATCGGAGCATGTCGTGGAGGAGCCAATAGAGATCGGTGGACGAATACCGGAGTTTGTTGTGTGCTGACTGTTCGCTTACGCCATCAAGTGTCTGCTTTACAGCGTCAATGACTTCGCTAAGCGTATAAGACTTGTCTTCTGACACATGAATATCATTCATTTTTATGCCTCTGCTATTTTGACGGTGGGCATTCGGGTAGGTTGGGTGTCGAAGGTGTGGATATTGTCAGCGGCATTTTGGATTTGGATCAACTGCGATGCGATGCTGACAGCAATCTCTGGCACGGTCTTTGAGTTAATATCTAAGCCGATCGGTGCGTAAACCCGTTGGAGATTCTCTTTGGAAATTCCGGCTTCCATCAAATCATCGAATATCAGTTTAATTTTCCGACGGCTCCCTATTAAACCGATGTAACGGGCATCGGACTCAACGACGCTGTGTAATGCTGATTCATCGTGCTGATGTCCACGGGTGACAATTACGACATAGGTCAGTGGGGTAATCGGGTAATTTCGGAGTTCGGTCGCGATGTCGCCAATGATGATTTGGTCTGCTTCTGGCAAGCGTTCCTTAGAGGCAAAGTCGGCGCGGTCGTCAACAATAGCGATGTCAAAATCTAACCAGCTGCCGAGATGACAGAGTGCCTGACCGACATGACCTGCGCCAGCAATGAGCAGCGTCGGACGCGGTTGCAACGGCTCCAAGAAGACTGCAGTCGAGTCGTCCTCGCGAAACAAACTTGCTTTGTTGTTTTCAAGGATGCCAGCGGTTTCCTCTTCAATCGCTGCTTCCAAAGCCAAATCGCCCAATGTACCGATGCGTTCACCCGTGGAAGCGAAAATCATCTTCATACCGACATCAACATCCTGCTTGGCACTCGTTACAACTGTGGCATAGACGAGAGGTGTTTTTTCTGCATTCAGCGTTTGGAGCCGCTCAAACATTTCGGCTTCCGCTTGGGTTTTTGGCAGGTCAATGAAGATCTTCATATTCCCGCCACAGATGAGTCCATCGTCCCAACCGTAATCGCTGTCCAATTGAAACTCAAGGAGCCGTGGCATTCCGTCTTGCATCAACCCTATCGCTTGTCGGCGTGCTTCTGCTTCAACGCAGCCACCGCCAAGCGTGCCGATGTTCCGCAAATCGGGGAGGATAAGCAACTTTGAACCCGGTTTTTGTGGCGTGGAACCCTTCGTTTCTACGACAGTGCAGTAGGCACCGACTTGATCGGATTCAATGAGTTCTGGGATTTTTTGGTATATTTCTCGCATCTTTTTTGTTGGCAGTCAGCGGTCAGTAAGTTTGTCTCTCAGATCCGGTGCGGTTAGGAGGGAAACCCCCCAGCAAAAACACCGCACCTACCGGACCTGGGGTGTATTAGAATTTTGATCTTCAGCGCTCTGGGAGACTAATTGTTTGAACTGCTCGCGCTGATGCACATCCAATTCAAGCGGGACAATCGACGTTACGCCGTCGCTTCCGATTTGGGCTGGAACATTGAGGTAAACTGATGTTTCGCCAGCTGATATATGGGTGCCGACACTCATTACCCGCTTTTTATCAAGCGCAATCGCTGAAACCACCTGTAAAATATGGCTTATCAAGGTCCATTCCGATTGCGTGGTATAAGGGCAACGCTGTGAGACTGCTTCAGAGAGACTGTCGATTTCAGCTTCAGACATCAGTTGTGCTATGGGAATGCCGTTCACGCGACAGTATTGCGGCAGTGGATACGTCTCCCAATCACTCCCAATCGCCAAAGCGGTTATATCTTTTACAGAGACCTCAACGCGTTTCGCAATTTCAGTGGTTAAGTGTGCCGTCGCAGTGCCGTTTCCGAGACCGATAATTTTTCCGCCACCGAGTGCCTCATGCGTCCATGCAGCGATGTAATTCGTGGGTGCTATCGCCATCAAGATCTTGGCATCCGATGCATATTGCTGGATTCCCGGAACAAACCGCCTGACCAGCGCGATTCCTGTTGTCTTTGACGCTTGTGCGGATCGGAAACCGGATTGTCCGATCGGTGGCAGCAGAATAACCACATCCGCGCCAGATAACCCTTCCAACGCATTGGAAAACGAAATTGCAGTATCACTCGCGCTTAATGCATTTGATTCCACAAGATCCCGAAGTCTTCCGGATGCATCTTCTTTTGAAGACACAAACCTATTTTTGTTGGATGTCGCATCCGACACAAAGACAACTTCGTGTGCCGTCTCCGATTGACACAAGCCCCAGGCAGCCGAAACGGCGAACTGACTGTTGCCCAATAAAGCTATTTTCATCTATCACCTTATGACGGACTTACGGAAAGTCGATCATTTGCGTGCTATGTCCACGCTCGCGCCTTTTGTGACGGGACGCGTCCTGACGCAACACGTTTGAAATACCGATATGCGTTGAAAGCCTAAAACTACACCAAAAGGGTCTCAACGATCGCTTGAAATTGTTCCTCAATATATTGACGGTGGTTGTCCATTTCGGAATCTGATGCCAGTTTCGTGGATACTAATTCATCGTAACGTTCAACATATTCGAGCAAGGTGTCCACCTCTTTCTCATAACAGATCGCCGAGGCGAGTACTTTCTCCTTCAACAAAAGAGGGAGCTCTGTCTCGGTAATCTGGGTTAATTCCCATCGCCACACCTTTTCAGATATATAGGCGACAAACTGATCCAGCAGATCCCCCTGATAGTCGGTACTTTGAAGTGCTTTGACCTCCTGAATGAGTCCCAAGACATGATTGAAGAGTTCATCTGGAAATTGTTGTCGCAACTCCATGAGTAGCCTGCCGGTTGTGGATATCGGCAGCTGATTTTGCAGGAGGAACATCCGCAAGTTCGGGTAATCTTCAACACTCTTGCTATCGCCAAGCCATGTTTCTTGTATGGCGGGTAAATCGCTGACATCGAAACTGAGTACCTGTTGTCTCCGAATCTCCTCAAGGTTAGAAGCGCGCGGATCAAGCCCGGCTGTTGCTAAAGTGCCAATAACCTCTTCCTGCCGATAAGGTCTTAGGAACGTCATAAGCTCCTCGACCTTCTGCTGCTCTGCTGCAATAGCCTCAACATTTACTGCGCCACCATTTTGGGAGTTTCCACGCTTTCGCTTTTTCCCTTTTTGGGGTGCATTTGTGAGCCTGTTTGCCCGCTTCACCAAAGTATTGTGATAACCGAGCAGTTCTTCGTATAGTATTGCGAGTAGCGTATCACCATGGATAGCAAGCATCGCCGCCGTAGTGATATCCGTCAATTCGTGCCCGGTTTTTGAGATAACAGCGCGATTCAGGTTCCGTTCTATCGACTTCCGGTCCTTTTCGGCTTGAATAATCAGTGT
>JAPPDN010000147.1 GCA_028824575.1 Candidatus Poribacteria bacterium
CCGCATGCGGTGGTAGCGGACGGGCATCAATAATCCACGTCTCTGGGATCACTTCTTGTAAGAACGGATACGTTTTCTTACCGAGTTGGCGTTTCCAAAAGGGTTGGAGCGTCGGATGATGGAAAAGCGCGAGACATAATTTTTCCTCAAGGTAGGCTTTCGGCGGCGGGGTCATCACGACAGTGCGTTTTTTCGCACTATAAAACATTAATTCCGATTTCGGGATATTCGGCAGATCAAATAATTCATAAAAGCGGTATAACACATCAACCGCCAATTTATCATCTCCCTGTTCAACAAGGAGTCCATCTTCAGTAAAAATAATTTCGTGCGGTTTAACAGCGCGAGTCTTCACCCCAACCTCACAAAGCGCATCAGCGAGCCATACCATCTCCGCCCAATAATCTTCTGATTCATCTGAGACAACAATGGCAAGCGTCGGGGCATCTTTCTTCGCTAAACCACGAATCATCTCGGCATACCCGTTTACCATCCCATCGCTGCCACCGATGATCGCATAACCGAGTTGCGAATAGAGCCTTGCCAGACACCCCGTCGCGCCGATGAAACCCGGAATTGAATCGAGTTCCGTAATTGCCATCCCGTCAGCAGTGGGGAGGATATCAGGACGTAGTACACCCGGCAGTTGCGTCTTAAAACGGTTCATCCGCCCATACTGGATAACTGATTCCGGTTTCCCGATTTCCAAATACTCAGCCACCCAAGCGGGCTGAATACCGCGCACACTCTGTGAATAGAGTAAATTACACGCCCGATAGAAATTTAAAAGATGTGGACCGAGTTCTTCAAACCATCTCAAGTCTGTTTCGGAAATCCAAAACGGTTCCGGTGAAATACGCCACGAGGTGTTGCTATCGGGATGAACATCCCGTTTCTCGCCTTCAAATAACTTTGCCTTCGGAATTTCATCATTGATAAATAGGCTTTTCTGTTTAGCATCCAAATTTCTTGTCCTTTTTCGCGTAGGATTATTTGTCCTGACAGCCGTCCTAACCCCGCGCCTCCATGTCATCGTTAGCGAAGCCTTCAATCTCGCCTTCTTCGGGTGGAAGGAAAACCTGCTTAACGAAGTCAATCTTCTTTTGTGAAGCGATGGTTTGCAAAACGTGTCGAGGCACAGGACTATCCACATTGATAAGCGTCACGGCGACTTCCCATAAGCGTGAACGTCCGACAGTCATATCGGCGATGTTAATATTGTGTTCTCCCAAAATTGTCCCCATTAACCCTATCATTCCAGGTTGGTCGCTGTTATAGATGAGGAGGATATACCCGGTCGGCCGCACGTTTATATGCAGTTGGTCAATACGGACGATGCGGATGTCTTTTTTCCCGAAAGCGGTGCCTTCTATAACCACCTCACCCTTATCGGTCACAACTGTAATCGAGATGGAGTTCGCAAAATTGGCTTCCGATTCGCTCTTTGTCTCTGTAACGGAGATCCCGCGTTGCTTAATTAAAAAAGGCGCGTTGACATAGTTCACGTTTGCGAGTACAGGGGTCAAAAGCCCTTTCTGTAACGCCACAGTTACCGGTGTGACATCTTCTTTCTGGAAAAGTGTCCCGTTATAATGGATCTTAATCGCTGATATTTGCCCCTCAACAATCTGCGCGTGAAAACTACCAATCTTTTCGGCAAGTTCCAGATAGGGTCCTAAAATGTCAAGCGTCCTCGGATCAATTTTGGGCTGATTGACAGCGTTGGCGACCGGTTCACCACGGAGTGCGTTTTTGACTTGCTGTGCGACCTCAATAGCGACATGCTCCTGCGCTTCTGATGTTGACGCACCGAGGTGCGGGAGTGCCAAGACATTTTCCAAGCCTAACAGCGGTGTATCCGTCGCCGGTTCGTTTTCAAAGACATCCAGCGCAGCACCCGCAAGTTCTCCCGTTTTTAAGGCGTGATAGAGGGCATCTTCGTCAATGATACCCCCACGGGCACAGTTAATCAAGCGGCAACTCGGTTTCATCAGCGCAAACTCCGATTCACCAATGCTATGATAGGTCTCGGCGTTGAGATGTGTATGAACGGAGATATAATCCGACTCCTGAAAAAGCGTCTCTCGGTCAACAAGCCGAATCCCGATCTTTTCCGCCGCGTTCGCTGAGATATATGGATCGTAGGCGATAACCTGCATGCCAAACGCCTGCACGCGTCGTGTCACCTCGCGTCCGATGCGTCCTAACCCAATCGTGCCAAAAACTTTCCCATACAACTCAACACCGATGAAGTCGTTGCGTTGCCATGTCCGGTTTCTCAGCGAAATACCAGCAGGTACGATATTGCGCGCCAACGCTAATAACATCGCGACTGTATGTTCCGCCGCCGCAATCGTATTACCCGTTGGCGTGTTGACCACCAAGATACCGTTGCGTGTCGCTGCTTGCACGTCAATGTTATCCACACCAACGCCAGCGCGCCCAATGACCTTTAGTTGCGTCGCTGCATTGATAACCTCAGTCGTTACCTTCGTCGCACTTCTGATCAGCAGCGCATTGTAGTCAGCAATTCGGTCCAACAGTTCTTCGTGCGAGAGATCAAGGATGACATCCACCTCAAAATCGCCACTTTCCGTAAGAACATCTAAGCCTTGCTGTGACAGCAAATCGCTGACCAGCACCTTATTCATATTCAGACTCCTCCGCGGTTATCGTATCTAAACGACTCCTTACATTCAGTTTCATCTGTAAGGCATCTTAAATTATAACATGTCCAAAGCCCTCTGTCAATTACATTTATTTTCACCGCACTGACCGCTGATGGCTGACTGCTAAATACTATTGGACATATTTTTTTTTATGTGATAGTATATACGCTAATATGTATCGCGCATCACCTCAGTGCGCGAATTATGTTAAATGGAGGCACATAAAATGGGTATGCCTGGACTCCCAGAATTACTTATAATTTTAGTCATCGTTTTCTTCCTGTTCGGTGCGAAGCGACTCCCTGACTTGGCGAAAGGGCTGGGTAGAAGCATCACAAACTTTAAAGCCGGACTCAATGAAGAACAGCCGGATGAAACCGAAACGACAGCACAACAAGAGAATGAATCACCACCAAAAGAGAAGACCGGATAACAAGTTGACGCGGAGAATTTTTGATGAATGATAAATTACCCGATTTTCTTCAAGATGTAATTGAAGAATACCCGGACGTCTGGAAAGCGTATCAGGCATTGGGTGAAGCGTGCGGCACCGCCGGTCCGCTCGAACCTAAAACCGTGAGGCTTATCAAACTCGCATTGGCGATCGGCGCGAAGTCTGAAGGCGCGGTGCATTCGCATACGCGGCGCGCGCTCCGGGAAGGTATCACACGTGAAGAATTACAACAGGTCGCACTGCTCGCGGTGACATCTATCGGCTGGTCGTCAAGTATGGCGGCACTGTCTTGGATTCAGGACGTGGTGAACAAACAACCGCAGTCTGATTGAGGAAAGTCAGCATGGACGCAGGTCGTAAACGCCATCAGATGTTTGCAAAACGTGTCTGTGGGGTTTTAATTCTCACGGTGCTTTTATCACTTATCCCGTCTGTGAGTAGAACTGAAACGACTTCAGCATTCCAAGAAGGCGTGGAATACGTCAAATTACGACTCTATCCACAGGCAGTAGATACCTTTAAGTCTATTTTATCGCAGCAACCGACACATGTAGACGCGCTTTTCCAACTCGCGAACGTCTATAAACTGCAAGATGAACTCGAATTAGCGATTGAGACGTTTAACAAAATTTTTACAATAGTCGCAGACCTAAAAAATGTTCCGACCCCTACAAAGGAACAGATCCACGGATTAACACACCTTGCGCTGGCAGAAATCTACTGCAAACAGAGCAAATTAGACATCGCAGAACAGCACGCGAAAGAAGCCGCCGAGAGATGTCCAACAGATGCCGATACACATTACCGGCTCGGCTATATCTACACACATCAGGCGAAACTCGACGCAGCACTCGCCGCATTCAAGCGTACCCTCACACGTAACCCCGATTTTCCAGAAGTTTATGAATGGCTCGGCTTAATTGCCCTCATGCGGAACGAACCGCAGCAAGCCGTGGCACACTATCAGACCGCAATCGAGAAAAAACCTTACGTTCAGAGTGCCTACTATAACCTCGCCAAGGCGTACCGACTGCTCGGCGATACGTCAGCAGCAGCGGAACAACTCAAACGCTTCCACCAGATGAAAGCCTACTACGACCGGACGTACGCCATCGAAGGGGCTCTGACAGAAGAGCCAATGAACACGATCCTCCGGTTGGAATTAGCAGAAATCCATCTGAAACACAAACATATTTCTGCAGCGGTTGCAACCTACCACGCCCTGATTCGATTGCACCCAGACGCTATAGTCGGATACGATAAGTTGGGACGGCTTTACATGGATCTCAACATGTCTCAGCGCGCGATCCCATTCTTCCTGAAAGTCCTTGAACTAAACCCAGACGTTGTAGAAGCACACCTCCGATTGGGATGGCTCTATACCAAATCAAAGGCGTTTGATAAAGCAGAAGCGCACCTACAAGCGGCTATAAAGAAGATGCCACAACTGAGCTTAGCATACCATGGGTTAGCTGAAATTTACACGCAGCAAGGACACATTCAAAAGGCGATTGATGTCTATCAACATATCACAAAAATTGAACCTGACGATGACGACGCTCGGAAAGCCCTACACAACTTGGAACGTCTGAAACAGTCGTCGCAAATAACGCGATAAACCTATCCTTATGCCAAAAAACGTCCATAACAATAATTTCTATCGTTTTTTCGGATTCATACTTATAGTGGCGGTTATAAGTCCCCTATATGACACTGCCGTATTCGCAGATCAAATTTTCGTTGATGTTACGGAAACCGCCGGGTTAAACTTTGAGCATACCGATGGTAGGAGCGGTTTAAGACTTTTCAATGAATTTCTCGGATCCGGTGGTGGGTTCTTCGATTATGACGGCGATGGCGACCTTGACATCTACCTCGTCAACGGTGCAATTCAGACAGACGACGCAGAAAACAAAATACCGCATAACGTCCTCTACCGAAACAACGGGGATAACACCTTTACGGATGTCACAGAAGCAGCAGGGGTCGGCAGTACGATCTACGGCACCGGTGCGACTGTCGGCGATTATGACAACGATGGCGACTTGGATCTTTACGTCACTAACTTCGGCACAGATCAACTCTATCAAAACAACGGAGACAGCACTTTTACAGATATAACGACACACGCCCAAGTCGGCAATCCAAACTGGGGCACCAGTTGTGCCTTTGCTGATGTTGATAACGACGGACATTTAGACTTGTATATAGCAAACTACGCCGAATATACACCAGAGAACGATGTCCGTTGCGAAGAACGGGGTGTCCATGTCTATTGCGGACCGCACGCATATCCCGCGGTTCATGATACTTTTTACAAGAATAACGGGGACGGCACATTCACCGATGTATCAACTTTATACCGTCCTGCAGACCTGATCCCGCAGCACGGGTTAGGCGTAACCTTTGGTGATTACGATGCCGACGGGAACATTGATCTCTACGTCGCTAACGACCAGGACCCAAACTTTCTATTCCAAAACACCGGAACCGGTAATTTTTTAGAGGTTGCATTAATCTCAGGTGTATGCTATAATGATATGGGAAAAGAAGAAGCCGGTATGGGAACTGACTTCGGTGACTACGACAACGACGGGAAACTCGACCTCACCGTCAGCAATTATCAGACAGAAACCAATACCGTTTATCGTAATCACGATAGTTCCTTTTTTACGGACAATACCATTACCTCAGGTATAGCAGAGGTAACACACGGCTATCTCGGATGGGGCATTCGATTTTTCGATTATGACAACGATGGACACCAAGACATCTTTGTCGCGAATGGACATCTGATGGATAACATCAATGTCCTTGAGAAACACGTAACCTATCCGCAAAAGAATCTGTTATTTAGAAATTTAGGCGACGGAACGTTCGCCAATGTTACGTCTGCTGAAGCACGCCATCACGATGATCCTGATCGCGGGACTTCAGTGGAAACAGACGGTCTATCACTCAAAAAAGTCAGTCGTGGTGCCGCTATCGGTGACTACGACAACGATGGGGACTTGGATATCCTTGTCACCAATTGTAACCAACGTCCAGACTTGCTTCAAAACGTAGTCGGCAATCAAAACAATTGGATACAAGTCCAAGTTGTCGGACAAAAAAGCAACCGTTCTGGAATTGGTGCAAGAATTAAGGTTGTAACCGGAACACATATCCAATATCGGGAGGTGCAAAGTGGCGGGAGTTATCTCTCCTTCCACGATCTGCGTGCCCATTTTGGCGTTGGTAAAGCGAAGCAGATTGAACGCCTTGAAATTCGCTGGACCAACGGACACATTGACCGAGGAACATCTCTCCCTGTCAACCGAAGGTTTAAGGCAGTTGAAGGCGGAGAAATTGTTCCGATAGATTAGCCGATACAAATAATGCACAGGAGGCTAACGGTTTCCTATGCTACATGGAGGAAAAAATGAGGAACCTATTTATCATACTAACCCTTATCACGTTTGCGGCATCTTTTGCTTATGGCGCAAACGAACCAGAGGATTCACTCATCCTCTACTTCTCTTTTGATGAACTCGACGGTAAAAATACCATCGATCATTCACAATATGGGAACGATGGTGAAATGGTGGGCAATCCGAAGCATGTTAAGGGCAAATTCGGCAAGGCTCTGGAACTCAACGGTGAAAGCGACTGGGTTGTAGTCCCACACGATGATATCCTCACTGTTGACAACAGTGTAACTGTCATGGCTTGGATTAATACCGAACGCCATCAGGGACCCGGTGGACAGCGGTGGCAAGGTATTGTTGCGAAAAGCAACAACCCGCGCTCCTACAGTTTCTACACCGAATTCCCCAGTGAATGTTTGCATCTCTCCGTCGGTGGCGGAAGCGTTTGTAACAAAAAGGTGCCGTTAGAGGAATGGGTGCATGTTGTCGCACAGGTAGATGACGGCTCAACACATCGGTATTGGGTAAACGGCGAAATGGCGGGCGAATTCGGTGGTAAAAACGCGCCCCCCGGTAAAGCCGATACAGCCGATGTCCTTGTCGGTAGAACACACGAAGGTCAACGCGAATTCCTCGGTCTCATCGACGAAGTCCGCATCTGGAACCGCGCACTTGACGAAGATGAAGTCATCGAACAGATGGAGAGCGGCTATTTTGAGCTTTTCGCTGTTGATCCACGTCAGAAACTCGCAACGACCTGGGGACATCTGAAGAAACCCTCACGATAAAACCCGCCCGTATGCGCGCTTCTGATGCTTGTGGATGTTCAAGTCTCACGAAGTTCAAGCGCGCATATACCTGTTTATAAACCAAAGGAGGACAAATGAAAACTTTCCTTTTTGTGCTAACAATTACAGCGATCGCGGCATCCTTTGCCTACGCCGCTGATCCGTCCGATGATTCACTCATCCTCTACTTCTCTTTTGATGAAGTTGATGGTGATACAGTTACCGATCACTCACAATATGGCAACGACGGAACTATTGCTGGCGCGCCGGAGTTAGTCGCAGGAAAATTCGGGAATGCGCTCAAACTCAATGGTGAAAGCGACTGGGTCGAAGTGCCGCACGCCGATATTCTCACCGTTGATACAAATGTAACAGTCATGGCTTGGATTAATGCTGGAAGGCACATGGGCCCCAATGAACAGCGCTGGCAAGGGATTCTCTCAAAAGGCAACAGTCCCCGTTCTTACAGTTTTTACACCGAATCCCCAAGTGAGTGTTTGCACCTCAGTGCCGGTGGTGGAAGTGTTTGCACCGGAAAAATCGCGCTCAATGAGTGGCAGCACGTCGCAGCACAAGTGGATGATGGCACACATCGCTATTGGTTAAACGGCGAAAATGTCGGCGAATTCGGTGGGAAAGGTGCCTTGCCGGGCGCTGCCGATACGTCTTCTGTCTTTGTCGGTAAAACACCGGAAAACAACCGTGAATTCCTCGGACTTATTGATGAGGTCCGCATCTGGAACCGAGCCCTCAATGTGGCAGAACTCCAAGCAGACATGAATACAGCGGCGACACCTGTCGAACC
>JAPPDN010000304.1 GCA_028824575.1 Candidatus Poribacteria bacterium
ATGCAAACCAAGCGAACAAAGAACCTATTTTGGAATCAACAGCAGAAAATCGCGCCCTATCTCTTTATCGCGCCGTTTTACATATTATTTATCGTCTTTATGGGGTATCCGCTTATTTCGTCGCTTGTGATGAGTCTCTATGAGATGCGCGGGTTCCAAAGCCGGATATTTGTCGGTTTCGGTAACTTCACAGACCTGTTCCGAGATCCTATCTTCTGGAAATCACTTCGGAATACCGCCTATTTCGCTGCAGGCACGCTCATTCTCCAATTGCCGATTGCTTTATTGCTGGCGATTCTACTCAACTCCAAGTTCGTCAAGGGGAAAAATTTCCTAAGACTCGCCTTTTTCGCGCCGGTACTGGTTGCCGGTGTCTTCGTTGCGATTATCTTTAATCTTGTCTACGACCAGCGGGCAGGCTTGGTAAACCAAGAATTCGTTCTCTTCGGCAAGGAGATCGGTTGGCTAAACGAGGAAAATTACGTGATGCCTGCTGTCATCCTGACAGGCGTTTGGCAGTGGGCAGGGTTCAACATGATCTATTTCTTGGCGGGTTTACAAGGGGTCCGACAGGAGTTATACGAAGCGGCAGCGGTTGACGGTGCGAACTGGTGGCAGGCATTCGTCCATATCACGCTGCCTTCACTACGACCCGTGATAGCCTTCGTTGTTGTTGTCTCTATGATTGGGTCGCTTCAACTCTTTGATCTTCCATTTATTTTAACGAACGGTGGTGAACCTGCGGATGCGGGGTCAACGATCGTGATGTATCTCTACAAAAACGGTTTCCAGTTCATGCGCCTCGGCTATGCAGCGACAATCGGTTGGGTGCTGTTTTTCATTATTGCTGTTATCTCAATCGTACAATTGAAATTACTCGGTATCTTCCGAGATGAATAGTAGTAGGCACACTCCGTTGTGCCGTTAACTGCGGAAAGGAAAGACTTTGCAGATACTACCCGCAATAGATCTTCGCGGTGGAAAATGTGTAAATTTGGTACAGGGTATCGCCTCACAGGAGACCGTCTTTTCGGACGCGCCTGTAGAGATGGCGCGACGTTGGCAGGCCGAGGGTGCAGAGTACCTACACCTCGTCGATTTAGATGGCGCGTTTCAAGGTGAATCAGCGAACCTCCATATCGTTAGTGAGATTGTCTCTGCACTTGATATACCCGTTCAACTTGGCGGCGGTATCCGTAGCATGGAACAGTTGGAAGCGGTTTTGGCGTTGGGCGTGGATCGTGCGATTTTAGGCACGGTTGCCCTCAAGCAACCGAGTCTCGTGAAACAAGCGTGTGCCAAGTATAGCGCGCGCATCGCTGTCGGCATTGACGCGAAAGACGGTCTGGTTGCGACAGAAGGCTGGTTGGAAGTCTCTCAGAAACCTGCAGTTGAATTCGCACAAGAGATGACAGACGTGCAAACATTTATTTACACCGATATCAAGAGCGACGGTATGCTCAAGGGACCGAATGTTGACGCGACAGCAGATATTATTGATGCTGTCCCTGCGAATGTGATTGCTTCAGGCGGTGTCACGTCGCTCACTGACGTATCCGCTTTGAAGCAGATCGGTGCCAGCGGAGCAATTATAGGGCGGGCATTGTATACTGGTGATCTCGCGCTACAAGACGCAATCGCTGCGGGATAGAAAACGGATTATTCCACACCTGTCACAACGCCGAGACCAATCCGAGAACCCATCTTCTTCACCTCAAATCGGGTACCGACCTCCATGGCTAACGGTAAGTCGAGTGTGAGCGTGACATGGGCATAATCCCCCGGCGTAATAAGGGAAAGTCCAGACGGGAGTTTTAGGTGCGCTGGCATATCAATGCCCCAGAGGTAGATGTCGGGTCTGTCGTTTTCGATGAGTGGGATATGTGTGCCGCTCTCTTCGTGTGTCAGCAGATAGACGAGCGCAGTGAATTCGGAATGTGATTTGATCGTCTTTGGTGGACAAAGCACTTGCCCGACCGACAACCAATCCGGTTCCGATTCAACGGACACTTCATTCTCCTTTGTGCTGAGAACCCGCGTCTTAATCCTATCGCCTTTACCGACAATATCTACCGCTTGACCAACGGCGAGTTGCCCCTGCACAATCTCACCACGTACGGATACCCGATCCTTTGTTTCCTCGATGATTTCACGGATTGGCATGATAAGCGGCAAGTGCTTAGTATCCACAGGTGCTGGCATTGTACGGTTCATGGCGAAGACCAGATCAACAATTGGCTGCCATTGCGCGGAGGTAATGCTGCTGCCTCTGTAGTCTAATGCCTTAAGCGCGTCACCGATGGTTATCGGGGCAGTCTCTTCTCTCCATTCGTACTCGCTAAGTAGTTCGCGCATCTCCAGTAGACAGATGTCCAAGAGTTCGTCGTCTTTTGAAATACCACCTGTATTGAGAAAAGGCAGGACTGTCGGTATATGCATCTGATGCGCGAGGTGGAGTTGCGCTTGGGAATCAGGTGTGATCCCCTCAACTGCATTTACCACCCAAATCCCACCCTGAATTGCAGGGGAGCCGCTGATTAACATTTTGACAACATCGAGATGTGTTTCACAGTCAATTTGTGTATAAAGTTTGCCGCTGGTTTCGTAGGCTATCCTGCGATAGGTAATGCCGACCCCTTCTCGGATTGGGTGGTTAATAGGCGGTTGCGCTTCAAAATCGCTATCTCCATTGGTGTGAATCGCCCCAATTCTTGAAACGACTTTCGCTATCGCCGCTGTCAATGTCGTTTTGCCGTGTTCATCCGCACCGAGCGTGCAGATCGGCAGTCGGCGATGTGTGTTGTCTTTTTTCTCTGTCATTTCCAGTCTCCTGATGGGTGTCAACTTTTTATTTCAATTTCCGTTTTATTGTAGCACAAAGTCAGGAATTGCGCAACGAGGAAAAACTTGTCAAACAGTCCAAAGCGTGATAGACTATTAACGTTTTGAAATCTACAATTGAGGAACATGAGACAACTTCTATCAGAAATGGAAAAATGTTAAACCAAAAAATCTATCATCGTAGCGAACTCGCATCCGCTCTTCAGCGACTGAAAACTGAAGGTAAGACTGTTGTCACGACCAACGGTTGTTTTGATGTGCTACATTTGGGACATCTCCGGTATCTTCAGGCGGCGCGCCAACTCGGAGATTTGCTCGTAGTGGCAGTCAATAGTGATAGTTCGGTACGGCATCTCAAAGGTGAAAATCGTCCGCTTGTACCTGAAGCGGAGCGCGCAGAGATGCTCGCTGGCTTGGAATGTGTCGATTACGTCGTCATCTTTCCAGAGCTGACACCGATTGACCTGCTCTCCGAGCTCAAACCGAGTATCCACGTTAAAGGTGGCGACTATAAATTGGAGCAACTCATTGAGAGGGAAGTTGTTGAGACAAACGGCGGTAAAGTCGTTGTCGGTCTGAACGTTCCGGGTAAATCCACGACCAATCTCATTGAAGTGATATGTGAGCGTTATAAAGACACACAGTCACCGTCGTAGGTTGGGTAGAGCGGTGAATGACCAAGAAACCTTAAATCTATCGGGAAAGTACCTCTTTTCAATGATCTATTCATAGAAATAGACATAGCGAAACCCAACAATCTAACTGAGGAGGCAATCATAGTCCAATGCAGATAAACGATTCATTACAACCCATCGACCTGAAGCCTCAGCTTGAGCGGCTTTTTGAATACTCAGGTCAAAAGATTTTAGCCATTGAGGGCACGTGGCCCCCTGAAAAAGGCACACCTGTCTTTACCGTCGCTGGCACCTACACGACACGCGGCTGGACAGAGTGGACACAAGGGTTCCAATTCGGCTCTGCCATCCTCCAATTTGATGCCACCGGTGATGAACAGTTCCTTGAGATCGGCAGACGGAATACGATTGAGAAGATGGCACCACATGTCACACACATTGGTGTACATGATCACGGGTTTAACAACGTCTCAACTTATGGCAATCTCCGTCGCCTCATGCGAGAAGGAGTCATTCCGTCGGACGTTAACGAGATGCACTTCTATGAGCTCGCACTCAAAGCCTCCGCTGCCGTACAAGCGAGTCGGTGGACCCGAATTAAAGATGGGACAGGATATATAGCCTCTTTCAACGGACCGCATTCGCTCTTTTCAGACACGATCCGTTCTCTGCGGGTTTTAGGACTCGGGCATACCCTCGGTGCTGTGCTGATGGATGAAGGTGATGTGGCTGTTAATCTATTGGAACGCCTGCTCCAGCATTCGCAGACGACGGCAAATTATAACGTCTACTATGGCGAAGGACGCGACGCTTATGATCTACGTGGACGGGTGGTGCATGAATCGATCTTCAATACGAACGATGGGAACTACCGCTGCCCAAGTACGCAGCAGGGATATTCGCCGTTTACGACGTGGACGCGTGGATTAGCATGGATTATTACTGGCTATGCAGAGCAGCTTGAGTTCTTTGATACGCTAACGGAAGATGATCTTGAACCTTTCGGTGGATATGGTTTAGCAACAACACACATGCGCAAAGCAGCGGAAGCCACCGCCGATTTCTATATTGAGAACACAGCGCAAGATGGAATTCCGTATTGGGATACCGGTGCCCCCGGTTTAGCAGAACTCGGCGATTATTTGGCAGTCCCTGCGAATCCGTATAACGATCTTGAACCAGTGGACAGTTCCGCCGCAGCGATTGCAGCGCAAGGATTGATTCGACTCGGTAACTACCTCAAGAAGCACGGTGAAACAGACGCAGGAAATTCCTATTATCAAGCAGGCTTAACAGTCGCTAAGACGCTTTTCGCCGAACCGTATCTGGCCGCGTCCGATTCACATCAAGGGTTGCTATTGCACTCAGTGTATCACCGTCCAAATGGATGGGATTATGTGCCAGAAGGTAGGGAGATTCCGTGTGGAGAAGCATCCATGTGGGGCGATTACCACGCTCGCGAACTCGCAGTCCTCTTATGGCGGGAGATCCTTGGAAAGCCGTATCTGACGTTTTTCTAACGTGTATGTGGTAGACGTGTTTTAACTGAAGACTATGTTATGTAATTCAGTTTTCCGCGGACCCGGTAGGTGCGGTTTCATGAAGTTTAAAAAAATAAATTGGTAATTGACGGGCAATAAATTGCTCTACTACAAACAAACGGGCTCGTAGTAGTGCGATTCTGCGGCGTACTCGACCAAATGCGAAGTGCATTATCGCACGTTCCGACATTACCGAATTAATAAATTAATCTTCAACTAACCGCACCGGACACCGTCAGGAAATTGCTGAATCAATTTTATAAACTTCATGCAAGCACACCCGCTGCGACAAATCAGATTAGAGGAAATGACGATGAGCGAAATCAAAGATACACAACAGCATCCAAAAGTTGAAATCTCGGTTAAGAATTTCGGTCCCATTGCCGAAGCGAATATTGATCTGCGTCCGCTGACGGTATTCGTCGGTCCGAGCAATACGGGAAAAACTTATTTTGCCACCTTGATTTATGCTTTGCACGGTGCCTTTAACGGTTTATTTCATTCAAGTCTTCTTCCTCCTTTCAAATTTAGAGGTATGGATATACTCAACGAACTTATGACCGGTCTTACCGCGTCGGAAGAAGAAATTCAGGAAATACTCGACAAGTTGGATATGGATGAGAGACCTTTTAGATTGTCTGATCTACCCGAAGAAATTCGTCAAACATTAGGCACTATTATCAAAGATACAGATTTTTTTAGAGAGGAATTGCAGGACGAGCTCAGAAATTGCTTTAATCTAAATTCCATATCACAACTAATGCGACTGACAGGAAAACAGCGTAATGAAACAACGGTTTTGCTAAAAATAGGTGAAAAAGCTCAAGAATATCTGAACATCAGCATGAGAATTTCTAAATCAGGAGTTAACCTAAATAATTTAACTTCTCTGAATATTTCATCTTATAATGATATAGTTCTTCTTCCTAACGAATGTTCAGCTTCTGGGAGATTACTTGATAATATAGTTTCTATAAGGAGTTTTAGTTATCCAGAGGAACACAGTAGGTATTATTTGCCTGCCGCTCGTAGTAGTATCATGCAAAGCCACCGTATCATAGCAAGTTCACTTGTGAAACAAGCGACCCAAGCAGGAGTGAGACGTTCTTCCCAGTTTCCGACTATACCAGGCGTGATAGCAGACTTTATGGAGAAGATTATCCTTTATGAGGAGAAAACAGACTTTGAATTTGACTTTGATGAGAAGATGCAGGATCCTGCTGAAATCTTGGAGTCTGATGTGCTTGCTGGACGAATACTTCTAAAATCCACACCAAGTGGATATCCAGATTTTTACTACCGACCACAAGGTGTAGAAGAGGATATACATTTAAGTCAGGCTTCGTCTATGGTATCTGAACTTGCTCCTCTTGTTCTATTTCTCCGAAATCTCGTTTATTCTGGGGATATACTCATCATTGAAGAACCGGAGGCACACCTGCATCCCGGTGCCCAAGCGGACATGGCAGTTGTTCTTGCTCGTTTAGTTCGTGCGGGGGTGAGGGTGATCGTGACAACACACAGTGACTGGCTGCTTGAGGAAATAGGAAATCTGATTCTTGAAGGGTTATTAGCAGAAGAAACCGACGAACCCGCGAGTTGGTTATTACCGGAAGAAGTCGGGGCATGGCATTTCCAAAAGGACGAACCCGTCAAGGAAATCGCATTTGATACCAGAGTAGGGATCTCTCCAAAGGATTTCGAGGATGTTGCAGAAGGACTTTACAACCGCTCAGTGAATCTCCAACAGAGATTTGAGAAAAAGAAAGGTGGAGATGAACGTGAATCTTCATGAGGCCCTTGAGGAGATTCGTCAGTGGATCGGAGACAGAAAAGCAACATCGCCATATACCAAGGAAGGGTGCCGCGTCTCTATGGCGAATATACCATCAGAGCGTGTTGTATTAGATGTAGATCTTGCTTTTCCAACCGGTAGAACAGATACGAATCAATGCGACCTTATTCTTTTCCATATCGACGATATCCAAAATAGCCTCGTTAGCGTTCCCATGGAACTCAAGGGCAGTCCTGACGCATCAAAAATAAGCAAGCAATTACAAGCGGGTGCCCATATCATTGATAGGTTGGTCCCGAGCACCGTTAAAACGGATTGTGTTCCAGTCATGTTCCACCGCAAGAAGATTCACAAAGCACAGCTCAAGAAGCTTAAAGCCTCCAGGGTTACATTCCGAGGCACAGAATTTCCGATTAACACTGAGCGATGCGGTCATCAAGGAAACTTAGCACAGGCTTTGGCAAAGTCAACGAAACGTTGACTTCTTCTCTCAATCACTTAGCAACCTGTTCAACCTGTCCTGTTTCCAATGAACGGTTCGCGGCGAGTGTGACAGCAAGACTCTTGACAGCATCAGCGTAGGAAGAAAGCACCAACCCCTGATCGTTCGCATCAACTGCATTGATGAACTGTTCAACCTGTCGGAAATAACCCGCTTCCGTCCCCGTATAGTCAATGCCTTCACCGCTAATCTGACCGCGTAATCCAGAATCGTGCGTGAGTTTGAGATAGAGATCGTCACCGACGAGTTCAGTCGCGAAATTCTCGTGCGCGCGAGCGACACAAGTACTCGTAATACTCCCTACCGCACCGCTCTGAAATTTCAGGTTGCAGACGGTACACTCCTCAAAATCGGCAATCCCGTCGGAAACATTTTTGATACCGTAAGCCTGAACACTGTCAACATCGCCGAGGAAGTAGCGGATGAGGTCAAAGACGTGGGTCGTCTGCTCTACCATCTGTCCGCGGGATACCTCATACTTCCCCCACCAAGGATGGTTCGCACCCATTCTTGTGAGAAACCGCCCAATCCCCATGGTAAGTTTCTGATCGCCGACTAATTCCTTCGCTTTCGCCGTAATATCGCTATACCGCGCCATATAACCGACTTGATTGATAACGCCTGCGGAAGCAATTGCATCGCGGGCATGGTTAGCAGTGTCCAAGTCTTGTGCAACAGGTTTAGCAACGAAGACTGCTGCACCAGATGCTGCTGCATCAGCAACCTGTGTTGTATGTGCACCCGGGGGGATACAAGTAAACACGACATCAGGTTTCTC
>JAPPDN010000390.1 GCA_028824575.1 Candidatus Poribacteria bacterium
ATCTCCGCGAAGGTAGGAGCGTTCTCAAAACACTTTCACAAACTCACGAGTTCACCGCAATATAACTTCCTCCGCTCCGGTGTCAAAGAGATGCTGAACTTAATTCCGGCAGATGCAAAGCAGATTGCCCGTAAAATTGAGGCGTCATTGAAACCGGGGACGCTATTTGAGGAATTCGGGTTCCGGTACTTCGGTCCGCTTGATGGGAACGATTTGGAGGCACTCATCCCGGTGTTGACAGGTATCCGTAGTTTATTCGGTCCTATCCTGCTCCACGTCGTAACCGAAAAGGGGCGCGGCTACGCGCCAGCAGAAGAGGACCCGGTCGGCTTCTATAGTGTCAGCGGCCCCTTCAACCTGAAGACAGGGAAGACGCTTAAACCGAAACCGACGGTCCCCGCCTACACAGAAGTGTTCAGCCGAACGCTGATTGAATTAGCGAAACGCGACCCACGGGTCGTCGGCGTGACGGCAGCGATGCCGGGTGGGACGGGACTTGATAAGTTTGCCAACGCGTTTCCGAGTCGGTGTTTTGATATCGGACTGGCAGAGCAGTGCGCCGTTACATTCGCAAGTGGACTCGCAGCACAAGGGATGCGTCCTGTCGCTGCCATCTATTCCACTTTCCTCCAACGGAGTTATGATCAGGTCTTACACGACGTCTGTATCCAAAACCTTCCGGTCATCTTCGCACTTGATAGGAGTGGACTTGTCGGCGCGGACGGTCCGACACATCACGGTGTTTTCGATTTCGCATATCTGCGTTCTATTCCGAACATGGTCGTGATGGCACCGAAAGATGAGAACGAGTTACAATCTATGGTGAAGACCGCGCTTGCATACGAAGACGGTCCGATTGCCTTCCGTTACCCGCGAGGCACAGGGGTCGGTGTAAAGATCGCAGCGGAACCACAAGTCTTGCCTATCGGTGAAAGTGAGATCGTCAGAGAGGGTGACGATGTGCTTGTCATCGCTATCGGTAACCGGGTGTATCCTGCGCTTGAAGCCGCGCAAACGTTAGCCGATAACGGAATTTCTGCGACCGTTGTCAACGCGAGATTTGTGAAACCGTTAGATACTGCAACGATTCTGCCGCTCGCGGAACGCATCGGCAAGGTAATTACGATTGAGGACGGTGTGATAATGGGCGGTTTCGGCAGTGCCGTCTTGGAGGCACTCGCCGCAGCGGGGATCACAAACGTGCGAGTTACAAATCTCGGTATCCCCGACGAATTTATTGAGCACGGCGATGTCAAGCACCTTCACGCGCTATACCAGTGCGATGCTGACGCTGTTGTTCGCGCCGCAGAGAAAATGCTGGAATAGTTATCAGTTTGCCTCGCAGTGAGAGTTGTCAGTCAGAGATATACTGTGGCACGGACAACAAAAGCAACCGTCACAAGAAATTAACTGAAGACTGAAGACTCTAACTCTGACGACTCTGACGCTTGGAGAAAAAAATGCAACGGATAGACACCTTTCTGGTAGCACACGGCTTAGCAGAGAGCCGGGAGCAAGCGAAACGGCTTATCCTCGCAGGTGCTGTAACCGTTAACGGAGACACCAGAATTAAGCCCGGGCAGCGTGTTCCCGCGGATGCGAAGGTTGTTGTTCAGGCACCGCAAAGATATGTGAGTCGCGGCGGGTTCAAGTTGGAGAAGGCGTTATCTATCTTCGATGTGGATGTACAAGGCCGGGTCGCGCTCGATGTTGGTGCATCAACGGGTGGATTCACGGACTGTCTCCTCCAACACGGCGCGAAATTCGTCTATGCCGTTGATGTCGGTTACGGGCAGCTCGCCTGGAAACTTCGGACGCATCCACAGGTTCAGTCGATCGAGAAAACGAACATCCGGCACTTAACCCCTGCACTTTTAAAGACAGCAGCACGCAACGATAGCGATGATTTTATCACTATCGCTGTGATTGATGTCTCTTTTATTTCTCTGAGGACGGTGCTACCGAGTGTCATCAAGATTCTGACACAGCAAACAAAGAAGTTATCAGTTGTCAGTTGTCAGTTATCAGTTAAAGAGGGGAACGATGATGCTTCCGTTCTTTCTGACAACCGAAAGGTTTTTCGCAGAAAAACCGAACTGACAACTGATAACCGTCCTTATGATATTATTGCCCTGCTTAAGCCGCAGTTTGAAGCCGGAAAAGCCCATGTGAAAAAGGGCGGAATTGTCCCTGACAAACAGGTACATATCCAGACAATAGACAACCTCAGCACTTTTGTCACGGAGAAACTCGGGGCTGTGGTGAGAGGGTTGACCTATTCACCGATCCACAAAGACATCGGAAATATTGAGTACTTGCTTTGGCTCACGATTGAACTTGACACGCAAGCGAGTGCGCTCGGAACGGACGCTCACCCCCAGCAAACGACTGCTGAGGTAGTCGCGGCGGCACACGAATTTTTTAGGAGTCGTCAGCCATCAGCGATCAGCCATCAGTAAAGAGGTTATCGTTTAGCAAAGCCTCTTTTCTCTGCTGACGGCTGATGGCTATTCCGACCGATAGCCAGATAGGAAAACGAAGATGCAGAAAAGAATCCAGAAAATCGCTATTTTCCTCGGAATATTCATTATCCTTGCCCTCTGCGGCAGTTTTTTCTTTATCCGTTCAGAAACTTTCCTGAATTGGGCAGAAAAACGGCTTGCGACCGAACTTGAATATCGGTTAACAGACGATTATAAGGCAAATGTCGGCGATATAAAAGGCAGCATCTTGGGCAATATTACTATCAACGGTATTACAATTTCCAAACACGATACACCAGATACGCCGGTAATCTCTACAGAAAAAGTTGTCCTGAAATATAATCTACTGGGGTTGTTAACTCGTGAATTTGAGGTGACACAACTGCGTGTGACCAAACCACGGATTAGCGCGAAGCCCAACGCCGATGGCAGTGTTAATTTGGAGCATATTTTCAAGGAAACTACAACACAAGGCTCCCCGAAATTCGCTTTGGCAGTTGAACATATTGAGTGTAATAACGGTATAATTGATTACATTGATACGCAACGCGATATTCATATAGAGATTACAGGTGTCTCTATTGACGTAGAGGGTCCCCTCGACACATGGAACCACAAAGGTTATTTTAGAATTGATGCTGGCAGTCTTAAGTTTAACGGTTCCGAGACACCGATTGATACCTTTGAAGTGGATTTTCAGATCTTAGCCACGCTTAGCGAATTGGATCGCCTCCGATTAGAATTTGGCAATTCAAGCTTGGAAGTTACAGGTCACTTTCCGCACGGAGAAACGGGAGCACCTTGGGATATTGGACTGGATTTACTGCGATTGGATGTTGCAGATGTAGATCAATTTTTCGGCGAAGACACCGAACTTGAAGGCATTGTAAAGGGTAGGATAACGGCAAGCGGAAATAGCGATTTAGCCTTCGCTGCTGCACTCTCTGTGGAAACACCGACATTTTCTATCACACAAGCGGAAATCCATAGACAAATTGTACTGACAGACCTAAAAATTGATGCCGATTTCAATTTACACCCAATCCCTACATTCACGCTAAAAACCTTCAGGACACAGATCGCTGACGGCACCTTGACCAGTAACGGAACTATCGGACTCCAAAGCCGACCGGAAGGCGATGTGATTGCGCAGCTGCGACAACTGACAACATCCCCGCTTAACTATACAGGACAGGGAAAGGCAACAGATATCAAACTCATACCGCTGCTGTCGATGTTTGTTCAACTCCCCGAATATCTCACAGACAGCACAGGACACCTCTCAGGAACCGCCACATTCAACGGAAATACTACAGACTTCTCAACTTTCAAACTCAATAGCACGATAGAGATAACAGAGACCATCCTCAACGCAGTAGCACTTGCGGATTCAGCACTGAGTTGCGTGATTGATGCGGGTGAATTGAAAGCCGGTGGAAACCTTGATGAAACCGATATTAACATCACCGGTCCCTTTCTTTTAGCGGCGCAAGATGCTCTGGATATCCACATTTCGCGTATCAACTTTGACGACCTAATGAAGATTGTTAACAGTGCGGATCTCGGCGGGACGGGAGAATACACTGCGAAGTTGTCCTCGGATGGTATACTGGAAGGCGCCATAAAAATCCCAGACGCGAGTTTCAACGACATCCCGATCGGTGCTTTGGTAGGGAACCTCGACTACCAAGATGGACAGGTATTCATTGAAAATGGTCTGCTCACCAAAAACACGATAAACGACCTCGTGACGGCGTATGAGAGCCGGAGCACAATTACGGGTGTTGTAGATGTTGAAGGTAATTTCCCGGCGGAATTTAGCATCGTCGCAGCCCCCGTTTATGCCCAACACTATCGGAGGGTCTTGTTAGGCACAGAATATCCGGTAGACGGTGAAGTTAGCGGCGAACTCAAACTATACGGAACGCTGACTAATCTTGATGGCAGTGCCGATTTCAGTGTCACCGAAAGTGTGGCATGGGGTATCCATCTGGATCCGCTAACGCTTCCTTTGCGAATTGAGGATTACAACATCGCACTTTCGGATTTTGAGATAACCACCCGTGGTCAGAAGGTTACGCTCAACGTAACGGTGGCTTCAAACGGCGATTACGATTTGCTGCTCGAAAACGACGCACCTGTGAGTTTCCAAGCACTTGCAAGCGCAGCGAAAATCACCGATTTTCCTTTTGGAGGGCAGTTTGATGTTCGGGTCGTCGGAACGCTGAAAAAACCGGAAAATGTTGATTTTCAGGTCGAACTGGATTTCTCGGACATAACCTTCTTAGACAATAGTCGAGAGACGAAACACCCACTCAGTGATGTTTTACTACACGGCAAACTCGTAGAACTTAAAAATACTACCGGTGAACCGGATCGTTTCGATTTCACGGGGCGCGGGTTTAACGGTCAGATTCGGGGCTACGTCAGTATGGCTCCCGACAACCCTTACAAATTCATAATGGAGAGCGAAGCACTTGAGGTTACACCGATTCTGCGTATCTTGCACCCCGCACTCGAGGCGGTCACAGGGACTGCCAAGGGACGCGCCGAAATCAAAGGAACAGTCGCAGCCCTTGCACCAACAGGTGAGAACAAAAGCGGTGAATCTGACCAGCAGATTTACCCTTACGATGTTGACATCAAAATTGACACCAGCCAACTTTACTACGAAAATTCAAAGGGACACAAGACCCCATTTACAAATGCCGGGCAAATTCGATTGTTCCTCAAAGATGACAAATGGACGATTGATGCACTTTCTCTAAGGACATTAGAAGACGAATCGCCTTTTATGGAACTGACAGGGACCTATAACGCAAAGGGCGAGGTGATGGATTTTGAAGCGAAATCTGATGGTTTCGGACTGGCACCCTTTGGCGCAGCGTTGGAACTTCCGTCTGCTATGCTAAAAGTTGGGAGCGGTCGTTATACCTCAACAATAACTGGCACGTCCAAACAACCAGAGGTCGCATTGGACTGGGAAATTCCGACATTGGATTTAGAAACAGAAGTGGGTGATATCCGCATCAGCGATGCAGGCGGCGCGATCGTGTACGAAGACAACGTAATGCGCCTCGAAAAGACTACTTTGAAACTTTTGGGTAACGCCATAGATATAGGCGGCGAGATAGACGTTCACCCAGAAGACGTTAACAAGTCGCGACTAAACCTCAGCGTCAACGCGCCTGATTTAGCACTCACGACGTTTAGCGACTTAATAGCGAAGGCTACCGCAAATGGCATTAAGGGTGAAGATCTCACAGGAGGCGCGTTAGGGGTTTCAATAGACATCACAGGCACCCCCGCTGAAACTGTTATCGCCGTAAACGCGCAAACGGCACCCCAGCAGCCGATTCGGTTCATGGCTTATGCCGACCCTATCACACTGGAAAGTTTGTATGCGAATGCAACTCTTAATCCGGGTGCTTTAAACATCCAATCGGTAAAGGCAGATGGACAGATAGGTGATGGCAGCTACCGGATACAAGGAGACGCTTCGTTCTCAACGCAAGATGCAGACGCACAGCGGTTTGCCATTGATGTGTTAGTGTCCGAACTGGGGATTGCTGATCTTGTAACCCTGTTGTCAAGGCAAGTTCCACCTTTCCGTGGCACCGTTTCTGGACATGCGAAACTCAGCGGTAAAGGCAGCCTGCACCCACACCAGATCTCAATAACCGGTGAAGTGAGTGCGTTGAATTTTCAAGGGTATGGCATTAACTGTACCAACACAACACCGCTCCAATTCCAATCCGAACGAGGAGACCTTGTTGTGCGTCTCCCTTTAAAGTTGAAGTCGCCTGAAATGGTGACAACGGCAAATGTTAATATCACAGGCACTTTTGAGGCACCGGAGATTACAGCGGAATGGAACGGCGACATCAATGAGATGGAATGGAACGGAAAAGTCGAGTACCGTGATGAACGGATAACACTCGCAGGCATTGAGATAAAGAACCGTGCGGGTCGGTCAACGATTACCGGTGTGATTCCGTTCAACTTAGGATTCACAGGGATCGACATATCGGATCGGTTTCCCGATGAACCGATTGATGTACATTTTCGGGGTAGTGAACTACCGCTTGAATTTTTTCCCGGCATTGATCACCTCTTTTCAGAGGCAGATGGCACCGTTGACATAGACTTAGCACTACAAGGCACAAGCAGTGATCCTTACATAACGGGGGCCGTATCGCTTGAGGCGTTGCAACTCCAACTCAAGAATTTCCATGAACCGATTCGGAACATGAAGATGAAGCTTAACGCTCGCGAAGATACGATTGACCTTACAGAACTCGGCTTCGATTTAGGGACAGGTTACTGTATGCTTCAACAGGCGCAATTGGCATTGGACGGATTAACACCTAAAGACTTCACCCTAACAGGATTGAAATTTGAATCATTCCCACTTGGTTCAACGGTGCAACATGCCCTGCCGCCAGAAGCATTGGAAGATATTGCGGGACATCTCAGTACGACGCTCAATGAATTAACAACTCCTTTCAGTAGTTTTCTGACAAAAGGAGAAAATACGCCATTTCCACAAATCCAAAAGGTCCCTTCACTCGCAGATATTGTGGCTGTCTCAAACGCGAAATTATCCATTAACAGTGTCCGCCTCGCCTTTAAGGCACTGGATCAGCCCTACGATTTCCAAGACCCGCGCTCGATTCAGATAGTGCTGAACGCCGGGACAATAACTTTACCGCAAGCATTTACCCTTGAAAATAAGTACACCTTTCAGGTCAAACAGACGTTTACCGATGAAGATGAGAAACCAGACGGTGTTGCCGGTGACGTACACACAGTTGAAGACGCAAAGACAACACTCAGCATTGATGCTGGCAGTCAATGGTCGGTAAATGGAGAATTTAACACAGCCCTACGCCTCAAAAATTTCGATGTCTCGGCGATAACTGCCCCTTGGCCCGCGCCTTATCGGATTACGGGTGCGTTGTCCGGAAGCATACAGATGAGTGGTACCAGTGAAAATCCGAAGATAACTTTGCGACGACACACGTCTGAACCCGCGGAACTCTACCTGCATGACATCCCTATCGACCTGCGCTGGAGAATTCGGTATCAGAACGGGAAATGGGAAATCTCAAAAAAACGGTATGTTGAAGCGACGTTCGGTGGAAATCTCCTTACTTTTTCCTGGACGATGCCTTATCACCTTGAGATAACGCCGTTCTTAATGGCACTGCAACGGTCACCAGAAGCAGTTTGGCACGAACTCCTACAGACAGAGATGAACGGTATCTTGGATATTACAGTCGATGATCTTGACATTCTACGCTACTTAGTACCGGGGCTGGGATCTCCGACAGGGACGAGTCAAGTCTATGTCGTCCTCAATGGGACGATAGAAACGCCACAAGTCGAAGGGGCTGTGCGTTTCGACGATATAGGGCTTGAACTTTCGGAAGCCGGCATTTATGTTAAAGAGACAACAGGCAGAATCGCGTTATCAGAGCAAGGTGCAACCGTTGAGCAGCTTGAGGGTGTGTTGAACGGTGGTGCTTTTTTGATGACCGGCAGCGTTAAGACACCCCCCGATGGACGTGTATGGGAAAACCCGCCGACGATGG
>JAPPDN010000721.1 GCA_028824575.1 Candidatus Poribacteria bacterium
CGACCCAAGCAGCGGTGCCGAGCAACACCATATACGCCCCGAAACTTTGCGCATCAGCGTAGGGATACCCGTGCAAATTCCGTACCACAAGAACGCTCCCGGCCATTAACTCAAATTTGTAGACCCAATAGAACACCCAACACGAAAAAAGTAGATCCAGCGGAATAAGGAAACTTATCCCAATCGCAAACGGATAAAACGAGAGCCGAACGCCACCCATCGCATTCCAAGGACGACCGGTAAAGTGCTGATGGATATTTTGCCGCTTAACCGGCAGATACGGAACTGCTGGATAAATCGAGTTTAGTAAATTTAGGATGCTAATGGCTGCGGCAATACCGAAACCAAACCACATCAACTTATTTTTGAAAAAACTCGTATTCGTTTCTGTCATTGCGAGCGGCAATTGGATAATCGGGTAGGTTAACCGTTCCCGCTCTGTCCACTGGAGACGGAGAAGTGTGTTGATACATAGCATAACAAACATCAACACAAAAATAAAAAGCGTCCACCATGCAGCCGGTACCGCCCAAGCGGTCAGGTGTTCCTTACGGTACAGGCTGGATTGCCCCTCATAATATCCCGACAAAACCCCGGTGTCCTGGACAGTTAGCCATGTCGGCAGTTCCCTCCAAAAAAGTTGTTGCCACTCATTTTCGGGTGTGGCAAACCGAAACGGATGTCCAAGTATCGTGACCAAAATCTCCATCATATCGTGCGAACAGAGAGAAGAAACAATGCACAACATGACGTAGATGGTCAGCAATTCCGCCGGTGTCAGTCGCAGTGTCGCTGATAATCTTCCCAACACTGCACTAAGTACCATCAGCCAAAAAATGATGAAAATGACGTTAGACAGCGGATGAATCAGTGTCGGATGTGTATAGCGGACTACCTCCAATTGAATAATCCAGAAAACGTTTAGAGGAATCAGCAGCATCGCTATGACAAATGCTTTAGGCGTTAGCCCACGTTCACCGTTGAATACCGGAGCCGAACGCTCCGCACTATGGGTTTGCAAGCTGGGAGCCGTAACACCCTCATTGCCTGTCATATCTTTGCCTCTAATGTCTGCTATCTATCGAATCCATCCGCGTTCGTTCTCTATGAGCACCTCCGTTTTCAGTTCTGCGCAGCGCCGCTGGTAGTCCTGCAAAGTTTCTATTGCTGCCGCTCCTGTGAGGATGCTGGGAAACTGATTCTTAACTTCGGGTTTTTCTGAAGACTCCACAGGTTTGGCGGGACGTACTGATGTTTTAGGCGGATCCGTCAAAATTGGGATTAACTCAATAGATTTCAAAGCCCCAGCCTTAAACGTTGCTTTCGGGATGACTATACGCGAGTGCTGTTTATCATAAGTATCATAGATAAAATCTGAAAGACTGTAGATAATCGGTTTTCCCTGATATAACTCAATACCGCCAAAGGTATGTAACTGTTGGCATAGTACCACGTCTGCGCCTACGTCAATGAGGGCGTGTGCGAAAATTCGCTGTCGCCCGATAGCCTCGTCTGCTGAACGCCCTTGGCTGCCCCAATGTAGCCAAACAATCACGAGCGCAGCTTCTGTCTGTGCTTGCTTGACGGCTTCCGTCATCTCACTATAAACGGCATAAGCGAGCGGGTCCTCGGTGTATTGGGCGAACGCATTCACCCGATAATATGCCAGCAACGCGACCTGCCCGGGTTCAGTTCCGCGTACACTGATTGGCACCCATGCTGGACGTTTTGCTGCCTTAGCATCTGTTCCAGCACCGATCGGTTTGACATTATACCATTCCAGTTCAGTGATCGTATCTTCTAACGCTTCAAAGCCGAAATCCATTATATGCGGTGTAGCTAAGGAGACAGCGTCAAATCCTGCATTCGCGAGGGCTCTTCCGAGTCCCGGTGCTGAACGAAAAGGATTTTCAATACCGTGTCGCGGTTCTCCGCGCTCCGAAATACTCGCGTTCAACGAAGCCGTCGCAATATCCGCGGACTGAATCAAGGGGGCGGTTCCCTGAAAAAATACACCGGCACCCTTCCTTTCAATCAACGGTGTCATACGGCTACTGATCGTAATATCACCGACAGCCAGAATAGAAATTTCATCATCAGAAACCGTTTCACTTGCGAAGGTATCTGTCAATGCCCCTTTGGCGTGCAGTATACCGAAGAGACTAATAATCAGAAGGCAGATTTTGGCTTGCGAGCTGCGCCAAAAGGTGTTTTCAATGTATCTAAATATCATGATTCTTCTAAGTTGGTATCTAAATCTTCATCGAGATCAAGGTCCACGCCGAATTCATCAAACAGGTTGTCTTCTTTCAATTTCATTCCGAGCGCAATGAGGGTCTCAGATAAGGTTAACCGATCAATTTTTGTCGCTTCAAGTGTTTCGGTTTCAGAGGTTAAGTCTGCTCGTAATGCTTCCTGGTTTCGGCGGGTCTGTTCTCGCAGCAGTTTCGTCTCGTTACTGAGTCGATCGATTTGTGCTTGGAATTCACGGGCAAACTCGTCTACGAGTGCTGACAATTTCTGGAGGTCCGCCTCGCCGCGTCCGGTAATTCCATCAAGTCTGGCATCAATCCGCGTATCAATGAGCGCTTCGACTTTATCTGCTGTTAGCAGCACATTGTCGCTTTCAAGCTGGTCGGAAAGTTTACGGACATCGGCTTTAACGCCCGCGATTTCGCCTATGAAACGTTGCTCCATAGCTGCAAGTTTATCATCAACGTGCTGGCGCGCTTTTTCTAAATCTTGGCTGAGGGTCCGCAACCGTTTGTTATAGTTCCTGATATATCTTCCAACTATACTGTCGCGGAGATACTCTTCAAGCTGCTGTGCTTTCTGGGCATCCGCCTCAGTTTCAGTATCATCAATCTCCGATTCATGAATATCTTCTATAGGTGTTTGCATATTCTTTTGTCCCTCGTTCTTAGCAGCTTAAGGATAATTATAGACATTATCAGACTGCACCGAGGCATCGGAATCCTGAAAGCTATCATCCGGTTTAGAAGATGCCTCGCGGTTGGCGTTGAATTCGCGCAAGATACAACTGACGATTTCTTCTGTGTACGCCTGAGCGTCAACACGTTGCTGATTTGCCTCCCACGCCATTCGTGCTGCGGCTTCAAAGTACTCGGCATGTTTGTAAGCATCAAGGATATCACTGCCGCGTGAAAAGGTTCCGTGTCCTACCCAATAGAGAATGTGCCGCGCCGGATTGCCACCATTCTGGAAGAGCCGTAAACTCTCATAAGAGAGTTCTGGGATCCCTGGAGCGCGTTCCTCGACGAATCCGATGCCACCAGATGGGTCATATATGATAGGTGTTTCCGGCTCGTATCCTCTGAGAAAATCGTAAAACTTATCGGGTGCGCCGTGTTCTGTGCGAGAAATTAGGTTCAAGAACTTCGGTTGTAGATGGACGAGCGCATTAAATCCGTGTTCCGCTAACTGCTCAAAAATGAGGAGATAATGGAACATCTCACTTGTCGGTGCTGGGGGTGTAATGCTGTTTTGGGCGCGATCCAAGGTCGCCTGATCTGGCGTACCGAACCGCATCCGATAATGCGTGCCATCTGCTTCCACCTCAATAAGCGTCAAATTAAGTGCTGGATGCTCAATGCCAATCATGTCCAAACGTGAACCCGATTTTGTGAGTAGGACGTGTTTTCCTGCTAATCCTTTCACAGTAATCTGCGGGGGTAATTGGTAACGCGGTGATGCCTCATAGGAGATGAGACACGCATCGTCAACGGGTTCGGTTAAAATTGCCCCCATATTACCCGCAGTCGCCCATAAATAGTCGTGCGCGTGTGCATGCGCACCTACCCACCCCATCTGTCCTATTAAAGTCCCACTTTCACTGTCAGGCGAAATAGGATATAAGTCGGGATGGTACCCCCGTTCTCGCCAACGTTCGTAACGATACGTTTGTGGCGGTGGTGCTCTTAGAACATTTATGAGGTACGGATTGGCTAATGTTGAATCCACTCGCGATTCTACGCCTCCATTTGACAGTTCAGTTTTTCGTGCAAACCTTCCCTTTATTTAACTATACCATGTCTAATGAAAAATAGCAAATTTTAATGGTTTTCCAGGGTCATTCAATTTTAAGAAATTATTGGATTGGACGTCTTTTTTTGCAGGATCCGGTGCGAAATCTAGCGAAATCCAGCGAAATCCAGCGAAAATTTCTGCGAATTTTTAAAAAACATAACATATATGAAGTATTAACGCCTACAAAAAGGACAACACCCAAAACGGACAATTGGATGACTCTGAATGGTTTTCAGTTGTCGGTACTCGGTTTTCAGACGTGTCTGTTTCTTTTTTGACGGGGCGGAACGGACGGAGAGGTAAACCCGGTTCGGTTAGGAACGCAGGTCGCCCCCCTTTATCCCCTTATCAGGGCAGGCGAGTACGCCGCGAAACCGAACCTACCGATCTGGGGACCGGGACGGTTATTGTTTTTAAAATTGACACCTATAGTTCTTCAAAATTCTAATCAGGCAATGTGATGCGTTCGTAGATTTCCTGCAAAGGTAGTTGGCATTGGATGGAGGTGAGTGGCAAAATTTCTTCAAGTTCTTGGAAATCGGTGAAGATCCAGTCCTTTCCAGTAGCAGGTACGGTTCCCTGTTCCTCTTGGCGGCGGTAGTGTTCGACACGAACCTTGTCTTGGGCGACGAGGACGTATTCCTGCAAGGATGGAAGTTGTCGGTAGTGCGCGAATTTTTCGCGTCGATCATAAACTTCAGTTGAAGGAGAGAGCACCTCTACCAAGATAATGGGGTTGAGAAGCGTGTCAAAGACATCATCTTCAAAGCGGGGTTCATCACAAACGACAGTGACATCTGGGTAGAAATAGGATGCCGTGGTGGGCGTACTCACGCGCATATCGTTCGCATAGGTTTCACATTCGCTGCCTCTCAAACGTGAATGGAGTGCAGCAGATACGTTCATAGTAATGAGATTATGGGCGCGACTGGCACCGGACATCGCAATTAACTCGCCGTTTATGTACTCGTGTCTGATTATGTCAGCGTCTGGCAGTGCTTTGCGTTCAAAAGCGATGTATTCTTCGGGTGTGAGGCGTGTTTGTGCTGCGGAAGCTGCCATGATTTCCTCTCTATCTGATTTTTGCCGAGTGCTTATCCACTGTCTTGAAAGATACCAAAAACAGGTTTTTTGTGCGAAAAAGATACTAAGGCAAATGTAATATCGGGGTTGTTGTGGGTTTTATGCAAGGTATTTTCAAACTTATTTTTAGTATAGTATAATTATACTGTTTTTTGGTGCGGATGTCAAGTTTTTTCGTGGGTCAGTCAGGGTCACTTAGTTTTAAATTTTCTGCCGAGGATCCGGTGCGGTTCCAAACACCACCATAGGTGTCAATTTAGCGATTTACCACGACATTTTTGTTACAGAACTTCATAGATGCTGAAGAAATCCGCAGAAATCCGCAGAAACACCCTATCAAAAACCCCAAGCAAATACCCCTATCAAAAACCCCCTACGGAGCTTGGTTTGTGGGGGTTATGGTTTTCTACAGAGATGCTGCAGAAACACCCAAGCAAATAAATCCTACGGAACTCAAGAGGGCTTTGAAGTCTCAAGGTTGCCGCGGAGTATCCGGTTCGGTTGGGAAACCGAACCTACCGGCCTGGGGTGGCGACGGTTATTTTTTCTAAAATTGACACCTATGGTGCGGTAGCAAACCGAACCCATAGGTGTCAATTTAGTCCCAGAGTCCCGTAGGTGAATAAGTTTGTAGAAGTCCGGTTCGGTTAGGAATGCAGATCGCATGAATCAACGGTATGAATGCCTTATGGGCATTCCCCGGGGTGTGTACACCGCAAAACCGAACCTACCGGGCCTGGGGTTCCTTAAATTGACACTTATCGTGCGGTTCTAAACCGAACCTACCGGCCTGGGAGCCACAGCGAAAAAACCGAAAACTAAATAGCCCTGGCGGCAACCCCGAATTTAATTGAATTCGGAGGTGGAAGTGTGCTAAATTTTTTAAGGCATTTTAAGAGCGACATCCGACTCTGGTAAAACAATATCTGCCTTCTTTTTGGAAATAATAAGACGTTTTCTCATCTAAAATGTTGAATAGAGAATTCACAAGTTAACGAAAGGAAATCCACACACACTATGAGAACTGAAACAGATAGTATGGGGACGCTTCAGGTCCCCTCTGACCGTTACTGGGGGGCACAGACACAACGTGCACTCCAGAATTTTAAGATCGGCGATGAACGCCTCCCACGCGCCGCGATATGGGCACTCGGAACCATCAAACAGGCAGTCGCAGCGGTTAATGCTGACCTCGGTTTGCTTGAAACCCGACTTGCAGAAGCGATCAGCACGGCAGCACAAGAGGTTATTGATGGCACGCTGGATGATCATTTCCCACTCCGTATCTGGCAGACAGGCAGTGGTACACAGACAAATATGAATGTGAATGAAGTCATCGCGAACCGGGCAATTGAGATGCTTGGTGGCGAGATGGGCAGCAAGCATCCCATCCATCCGACCGATCACGTTAACAAGTCCCAATCCACAAACGATGTCTTCCCGACATCTATTCACTTGGCAATGGTCCGGCAGGTTCAGACACATCTGTTGCCGCGCTTGGGCGCACTGCGAGCAGCCTTTGCTGAAAAGGTAGCCGAGTTTGCAGAGATCGTCAAGATTGGAAGAACACACCTAATGGATGCGACCCCACTGACACTTGGGCAGGAATTTAGTGCATACACGCAACAACTTACCGCCGCTGAACAACGTATTACGGCTTCGCTACCACATCTCTGCGAACTCCCGATCGGTGGCACGGCTGTTGGTACCGGGTTGAATACACACCCTGATTACACTGCACGGGTCGTCGCACGGCTTTCGGAGACAACGGGTTATGAACTCCGACGCGCACCCAACGCGTTTGAGGCACTCGCCTGCCGGGATGCGGTTGTTAGCGCGAGCGGTGCCTTGAAAACTTTGGCGGTTGCGCTGTTCAAGATCGCGAACGACATCCGATGGCTCGCGTCCGGCCCGCGGTGCGGCCTCGGTGAACTGCAGCTCCCTGAAATGGAACCCGGTAGTTCTATTATGCCGGGGAAGGTGAATCCGACACAATGTGAAGCTGTTACGATGGTGTGTGCGCAGGTGATGGGAAACGACACGACGTTGGCGTTTGCTGGTGCGAATGGTGCCTTGCAACTGAACGTATTTATGCCTGTGATGGCGTATAACGCTTTGCAGTCTATACAACTTCTTGGAGATGCGTGTGAATCTTTCCGTGTTAACTGCGTAGAAGGTATCGTGCCGAATAACGAAGCCATCGGGCGACACCTTTCGGAATCACTAATGCTTGTGACAGCATTGACACCGCACATCGGTTACGATACGGCAGCGAAAGTGGCACAACACGCGCATGAACAGGGATGTACGCTCCGTGAGGCTGCCATTGCGATGGAGGTTTTGACAGGAGAGGCTTTTGACGAGTTGGTTGTGCCGGGGGATATGACGCGACCGAATTTGGGGTAAGTGGTTTCTGTGTTTTTAACGGGAAATGTGGGTGAAATTCAAATTGTGTTGGAAGATTGGAAGATTGGAAGTGTTTTTATCCCAAGTCCGGTAGGTTCGGTTTGATGAAGTTTAAGAAGATATTTCGGTAATTGATGGGCATTATCGCACGTTCCAACATTAGAGAAAGGGTGGTGGGATAAAACACACATCCCACCCCCCTTCTTTTTGGGTTGGATATAATTCCTACTTGCGTATCAACAACTTGCGTGTCGCCGTGAAATCGCCGGCTGTGAACGTATAGAAATAGAGTCCACTCGCGACCCTTTCACCTATACCGTTTCTGCCATCCCAATGGATTGCGCGACTCCGGCTATGATACACACCCGCAGGTTGATGCCCCAACGCCAACCGCCGCACCACAATGCCCCGCACATCGTAGATCGTTAGCGTGACTTCTGCCGGTTTGGCGAGCTGATACGGTATCCATGTCTCAGGGTTAAACGGGTTCGGGAAGTTTGACAGCAATGCTGTTGTCTCAGGCA